>CABUJL010000201.1 GCA_902491915.1 uncultured Collinsella sp. | reverse complement strand
CGCTCTAAATAGATTAAGAAAGCGCTATAAAAAGAAGCCCTGCAACGCGACGGGCGATGCGGGGCCTCTTTGGTTGCTTTAGTTGCCGGGCCGCCCCTACCCGCGCGGCTTGATTTTATCACGCAGGGACTTGAGGTTCTCCAGGGCGGCGTTGAGTGTTTCGTCTCGCTTGGCAAAGTGGAAGCGGACCAGATGGTTGACGGGCTCGCGGAAGAAGCTCGAGCCGGGAACGGCGCCCACGCCAACCTTAGACGCGAGGTCCTCACAGAACTCGAGGTCGCTGTCGTAGCCGAACTCCGAGATATCCATCATCACGTAATAGGCACCCTGCGGTACGTTGTGCTTAAGTCCGATACTATCGAGCCCTTGGCAGAACAGGTCGCGCTTGGCGGTATAGAGGTCGAGGACTTCATCGTAATAGCTGTCGTCGAAGTTGAGTGCGGTGACGACGGCTTCCTGCAGGGGAGCGGCGGCGCCCACGGTGAGGAAGTCGTGGACCTTTTTGATGCGCTCGGTAATCTCGGCCGGGGCGATGGTGTAACCCAGACGCCAGCCGGTGATGGAGTAGGTCTTAGACAGCGAGCTGCAGCTGATGGTGCGCTCGAACATGCCAGGCAGCGTGGCCATGTAGACGTGCTCATGGGGTGCGTAGACGATGTGCTCGTATACCTCGTCGGTGATGCAGTAGGCGTCGTACTTTTTGCAGAGGTCGGCGATAAAGGTGAGCTCCTTGCGCGTGAAGACCTTGCCGCAGGGGTTGGAAGGGTTGCACAGGACGATGGCCTTGGGATCGTTGTCGCGGAAGGCCGCCTCGAGCACCTCACGGTCAAAGTCGAATGTGGGCGGGTTGAGCGGCACGTAGATGGGCTCGGCACCCGAAAGGATCGTGTCGGCGCCGTAGTTCTCGTAGAACGGCGAGAAGATGACGACCTTGTCGCCGGGGTTCGTGACCGTCATCATGGCGGCCATCATGGCCTCGGTGGAGCCGCAGGTGACCACGATATTCTGGTTGGGGTCGACCGGCATGCCCATAAAGTGCTCCTGCTTGGCGGCAAGCGCCTCGCGCATGGTCTGAGAGCCCCAGGTGATGGAGTACTGGTGATAGAGCGGCTTGGGGTCGCTGGCGATGGCGCTGAGGCTATCGAGCAGCTGCGCCGGGGGATCGAAGTCGGGGAAGCCCTGCGAGAGATTGACAGCGCCGTACTGATTGGAGATGCGTGTCATGCGGCGGATGACCGAATCGGTAAATCCTGCCGTGCGGTTGGAGAGTTCTTTCATGACGGTCCTTTCGAGGATTTGCAGTGGGGCAAGTTTACTCCTATGAAACCGGTGGGATTTGTTCGAAATGGTCTCGAAAAACTCTTTTCAAAATTCTTGAAAATTGGGGCTTGCATCGCGTGGCGTTCCTTGCAATAATAGTCGAGCGCGAAGCGCACAGGACACGGTGGGTGTAGCTCAGTTGGCTAGAGCGACGGGTTGTGGTCCCGTAGGTCGAGGGTTCGAGTCCCTTTAC
>CABUJL010000200.1 GCA_902491915.1 uncultured Collinsella sp. | reverse complement strand
ACTTCACCCACAGCTATGCGGTGGCCGACGACGCCGATACCGCCGATGTGCTGGCACGCACGCACTATACGCGGAGCTTCCCGTGCATCGTGCGTCATGGCAACGTGTGGGGCTGCCAGTTCCATCCCGAGAAATCCTCCGCGCTGGGTCAGCGCATCCTTAAGAACTTCGTGAGCATCGTCGAGGGGGCCGGCCGATGATCCTGTTTCCCGCAATCGATTTGATCGGCGGCAAGGTTGTGCGCCTGGAGCGCGGCGACCGGAGCCGCTGCAAGGTATATTCCGACGACCCCGTGGCCGTTGCCCGCTCCTTTGCCGAGCAGGGCGCGAGCTGGGTGCACGTCGTCGACCTGTCCGCCGCCTTTGGCGAGGACGAGGACGCATGCGCTGCCAATTCGGCGGCGATCGAGGCCATCTGCGGCGTCGACGGTCTGTTCGTGGACGTGGGCGGCGGCGTTCGCTCGCTTGCGCGCATCGACGAGCTGGCCGGTTACGGTGCTCGCCGCATCGCACTGGGTACCGTGCTGGTGACCGAGCCGGGTTTTGCCGAGGTGGCGGCCCAAGGCTTTGGCGAGCTGCTCGTGGCCGACATCGCCGCTCGCGACGGCCAGGTTAAGGTGAACGGCTGGCGCGACGGCGCGGGCGTGGCGCTCGACGATGCCGTGGCGCAGCTTTCCGAGCTGGGCTTTAAGCATCTGGTGTATACCGACATCGCGCGCGATGGCATGCAGACGGGCATCGATGTGGCGGCGTATCGCCATGTGGCCGAGGTCGCGGGTTTTCCCGTCGTGGCTTCGGGCGGCATCTCGGCGCTCGACGACATCCGCGCACTGGCCGCAGTGGGTGAGGGCGCGATTGAAGGTGCCATTACCGGTCGTGCGCTCTACGAGGGCAACTTTACGTTGGCCCAGGCGCTGGCCGCCGCTCGAGGGGAGGAATAGCCCATGCTTACCAAACGCGTGATTCCCTGCTTGGACGTCAAGGATGGCCGTGTGGTCAAAGGCGTCAACTTTGTGAGCTTGCGCGATGCGGGCGATCCGGTGGAGCTGGCGCGCGCCTACGACCGCGAGGGTGCGGACGAGGTCGTCTTCTTGGACATTACCGCCACGAGCGATAACCGCGCAACGACCATCGAGATGGCGGCGCATGCGGCCGAGGAGCTCGCCATTCCCTATACCGTGGGCGGCGGATTTCGCGACCTGGCGGGCATGCGCACCATGGTTGCAGCCGGTGCCGACAAGGTGTCGCTCAACTCGGCGGCCGTGCGCAATCCGTCGTTGATTGGCCAGGCTGCCGCGGCGTTTGGCAGCCAGGCCGTGGTCGTGGCGATCGATGCCAAGCGCGTCGGTTTGCCCGGCGCATCTGGTGCCGACAAGTGGGAAGTCTTTACCGCAGGAGGCCGCAACGCCACGGGCATCGACGCGGTGGCGTGGGCCGAGGAGGCGGCCCGTCGCGGCGCCGGCGAAATCCTACTGACCAGTATGGATCGCGACGGCACCAAGGTCGGCTTTGACCTGGCGCTCACCCGCGCCGTGGCGCGCGCGGTGCCGATTCCGGTGATCGCAAG
>CABUJL010000199.1 GCA_902491915.1 uncultured Collinsella sp. | reverse complement strand
CGCCTCCGACATCCACGGCTCGGCATACTGGGCCGAGCGCCTGGTCGCCGCCATCGAGTCCGAGCAGCCCGACCGCATCGTCCTGCTGGGCGACCTGCTCTATCACGGTCCGCGCAACGACCTGCCGCGCGACTACGCCCCCAAGCGCGTGATTCCGCTGCTCAACGCCCTGGCCGACCGCATCATCGCGGTGCGCGGCAACTGCGACGCTGAGGTCGACCAGATGGTCCTCGACTTTCCCGTCATGGCCGACTACGCTACGCTGTTCGACGAGACCGGCCGCGAGCTGTTCCTGACGCACGGCCACGTCTTTGGCGCCGGCATGCACAACAGCGTCGACCACGCGCCCGCGCTGCCCGAGGGCTCCGCGCTCGTCTACGGCCATACGCACATCAAGATCAACGAGGAGAGCGCCGCGCACCCGGGCCTGTGGCTTTTCAACCCCGGCAGCGTGAGCATTCCCAAGGACGGTACGCACAGCTACGGCATCTACGAGGGCGGCGCGTTCCGCCACGTGGTCATGGAGGAGGAGTAGCCATGGCGCAGCATATGGCTCAGCAAAATGCCGAGGGCTCGCGCGATCTGTCTACGCTGGTAGACGCGTCGACCGAGCTGCAGCATCTGATGCAGACCATCTGGCGCCTGCGTCAGCCCGATGGCTGCCCGTGGGACCGTGAGCAGACGCACCGCAGCATCGGCAAGAACATGATCGAGGAGGCCTACGAGGCGCTCGACTGCATCGAGGCGGACGACGCGGTTCACCTGCGCGAGGAGCTGGGTGACGTGCTCATGCAGGTCGTGCTGCATGCGCAGATTGCTGCTGACGCCGGCGAGTTTACACTGGCCGACGTGGCGCGTGATATCGATGCCAAGCTCATCCGCCGTCATCCGCACGTGTTTGGCGATGTGGATGCCGACAGCTCCAACGAGGTACTCAAGATTTGGGACGAGGTCAAGCTTGCCGAGAAGGCCGCCAAGGACAAAGCCGTGGCGGCGGGCGAGGCCGCGCCCGAGGGTCTGCTCGATGGTGTGCCCACGCATCTGCCGGCGCTGATGCAGGCGCAGAAGGTGTCGCGCAAGGCAGCTGCCGTGGGCTTTGAGTGGGAGACGGTCCAGGACGTGTGGGACGAGGTCGCCGAGGAGCGTGCCGAGTTTGAGGCCGAGGCCCCTGGAACGCCCGAGCGCGAAATGGAGTTTGGCGACCTGCTCTTTGCCCTGGTCAACGTTGCGCGCAAAGAGGGCATTGACGCCGAGAGTGCCCTTCGTGCCAGCACGGCAAAGTTCCGCCGCCGCTGGGCCGCGATGGAGAAGATGGCGGCCGATGCTCACGTGGATCTTGCCGAGCTTTCGACCCACGGCCTCAACGACCTGTGGGATGCCGCAAAGGCGGAGGAGTAAGACTGCGGGAACGACGGGCTGACACGCCTCATCGTTCCCGCTAAATTTTTCGAAAATCAAGTGTATCCCTCAGCTAACTTAGGGCATAATGCAAAAAGTGCGACATGGCTAACTTACGGAGACGCACCGATGGTGCACGGTCAGCCGGTCGCTTGCATCCACTACGTTTCCAAGTGAGAGGGAGACAACATGAGCGATATTTTGGACGTCTACGGTCG
>CABUJL010000198.1 GCA_902491915.1 uncultured Collinsella sp. | reverse complement strand
CGTGATGGGCGCGCGCATGGAGTCCAAGATGCGCGAGGACCTGTTTGACCAGTATGAGCGCTTTAGCTTTGCGTACTTCGACCGCAACAGCTCGGGCGACATGATGAGCCGCGTGGTCAACGATCTGTTCGATATCTGCGAGGCGGCGCATCACGTGCCCGAGTGGATCATCATCTGCGGCATCGAGATTATCGGCTCGTTTGTGATCCTCTTTACCATCGCCCCGGTGCTGGCACTTGCCATGGCTGTGGTGACGGCGGCGTTTGCGGTCATCATGTTTTGGCAGAACATGCGTATGCGCGAGGTCTTTAGCGACAACCGCAAAAAGATCAGTGGCATCAATGCGCGGCTGCAGGATTCGCTGGCGGGCATGCGCGTAGTCAAGGGCTTTGCCAACGAGGAGACCGAGCGTGCCAAGTTCCGCGCCTCCAACAATCGCTATCTTTCGTCCAAGGAGAACATGTATCACGCCATGGGCGTCTATACCGCGACGTATGGCCTGCTCTCTGGTGTGCTCTATGTGATCGTGGTGCTGCTGGGCGGCTGGCTGGTCGCCCAGGGACAGCTGCAGGCGGTCGATATGGCGACCTTTGCACTCTATATTTCGCTGTTCTGCACGCCGCTCGAGACACTCGTCAATTCGGCCGAAACGTATCAGAAGGCTATCGCCGGCTTTAAGCGTATGGACGAGGTGCTTTCGACCGCGCCGGATATCCAGGACAAGCCGGGCGCTACGGATCTGCAGGTGACTGCCGGCGCCGTGGAGTATCACGACGTGTGCTTTAACTACGAGGATGTTGAGCTGGGCGAGGGCGATGCCGACGAGCGTCCCGTTATCGACCATATGGACCTGTCCATCAAGCCCGGGCAGACCATCGCTTTGGTTGGCCCTTCGGGCGGTGGCAAGTCCACGACCTGTTCGCTGCTGCCGCGCTTTTATGACGTGGCTGCCGGATCCATTAGCATCGACGGCCAGGACGTGCGTGATGTGACGCAGCAGAGCCTGCGTCGCGCCATCGGCCTGGTGCAGCAGGATGTCTACCTGTTTGACGGTACGATTGGCGAGAACATCGCCTACGGCAAGCCGGGCGCTACGGCAGAAGAGATCGCCGAGGCCGCCCGTCGCGCCAACATCGATGCCTTTATCGAGTCGCTTCCGCAGGGCTACGACACCGTGGTGGGCGAGCGCGGCAGCCGTCTTTCGGGCGGACAGAAGCAGCGCGTTGCCATCGCGCGCGTGTTTCTCAAGAACCCCAAGATCCTGATTTTGGACGAGGCGACGAGTGCTTTGGATAACGAGAGCGAGGAGGCGGTGCAGGAGTCACTCGAAGAGCTGGCACGCGGCCGCACCACGATTATCATCGCCCACCGTCTTTCGACCATTAAGCATGCCGATGAGATTGCGACCGTTGAGCATGGTCGCGTTGTGGAGCGTGGCACGCACGAGGAGCTTCTCGCCCGTGGCGGCACCTATGCCCGTTACTATCGAATGCAGTTCGAAGGTGCGCGTGCGCACGAGCTCGACTGATTGATATGACAGGAAGTATATGGCTGAGAAGAACCCTTTGACTCCGGAAGAAGTGACGGAGTTATTCTCCGAAATCGACGCATCCGGCGTTTTGGATCCGA
>CABUJL010000197.1 GCA_902491915.1 uncultured Collinsella sp. | reverse complement strand
AGGAGCTCAGGTACTCCTCGACGTTGGCGGTGCTCACGCCGCCGGTAGGCATAAAGCGGTGACCGACAAACGGAGCGGCGAGGGCCTTGATGGTGTTCAGGCCGCCATACTGGGACGCGGGGAAGAACTTGGTGACCTTGAGGCCCAGGTTCTCGGCTGCGGTGACCTCGGAGGGGGTCACGGTGCCGGGAAGGACGGGCAGGTCGATGTCGATGCAGTGCTTCACGACGTCCTCGTTGTAACCCGGGGAGACGATGAACTTGGCACCGGCTGCGCGGGCCTGCTCAACCTGCTCGACGGTCAGGACAGTGCCGGCGCCAACGCACATCTCGGGCTCGGCCTCGGCCATAGCGGCGATGCACTCGGCGGCGCAGGCGGTGCGGAAGGTGACCTCGGCGGACTTCATGCCAGCTGCCATAAGGGCGTGGGCGAGCGGAGTGGCGTCCTCGACCTTGTCGAGCACAACGACCGGCACGATGCCCAGGGACTCAAGCGTGGTGTAGAACTGATCGAACATGATGTTCCTTTCGATGTGTGGCGCGCATGGGCGCGTGATTGCCAAATGTGCTGGTCAGGAGCCGATTTTGGATTGGTTATCGGAGGCACTGCTTGGGGTTCAAGCAATTCCAAAACCGGCTGCTCGACCAGTCATGTAGGGAATGCCAGGCAAAACCGGAATGGGACTGGTGGTTTTGCCCGGCCGGAGGAATCGGGGAGCGGGCCGCAGGGGTATGGGATTGGAAAGCTGCGGCCCGCGGAATGGGGAACGAATTAACGGGCGACGCGGGTGCCACCGTCGGCGGCGGATGCCGCGGCTGCGATCTCGTCTGCGGTCACCAAGTTGGAATCGCCCTTGATAGTGAGCTTGAGGATCGAGGCTGCAATCGCGTAGTTGACAGCGTCCTGCGGGTCAAAGTCGTTGATGAGGGCATGGACGAGGCCGGCGTTGAAAGCGTCGCCGGCGGCAACGCCCTCGAGTACGTGCACGTCGTGAGCAGGGGAGAACCAGTGCTCGCCGCTCTCGGCCTCAAAGAGCATTCCCATCCAGATGGAGCGCTCGACGCAGGAGATGTTGCGGACGACCGAGGCGACCTTCTTGCAGCCGTACTCGGCGCAGATCTGACGGGCCATCTCGACATAGGTGTCGCGCTCCTCTATGCCGTGGGCAAGGGAGCCAGAGACGCAGGTCATACCGAGGCCAGCGGGCGCATCCTCGTCGTTGGCGATGCAGATGTCGACGAGCGGCAGGAGTTCCCTCATGGTGGCCTGCGACTTCTCGGGCGACCACATCTTGCCGCGATAGTTCACGTCACACACGGTGGTGATGCCCTTGGCGCGGCAGGCGGCGAGCGCATCCTTGCAGGCGGCGGCCATCTCATCGGAGACGGCGGGGGTCACGCCGGAGAAATAGAAGATATCGATGCCCTTGAGGATCTCGTCCCAGTCAAAGACGTCGCGCTTGGCCATGTTGATGGCAGAGTACTTGCGGTCGTAGACGCAACCGTTGCCGCGCTGCGAGGCACCGACCTCAAACACATAGGAGCCAAGGCGGTCGCCCTGACGCACGACGCGCGTGGTGTCGACGCCGTAGGCCTTCAGCGAACGCAGGGCGCACTCGCCCAGACGGTTG
>CABUJL010000196.1 GCA_902491915.1 uncultured Collinsella sp. | reverse complement strand
CATCGCCGGTATCGCCTTCTCCTCGGGCCTGCTCGGCATCGTTCACTCCATGGCACACAAGACCGGTGCTGCCTTCGAGAACGGCCACATCATCCACGGTGCCGCTAACGCCATGTACCTGGGCAAGGTCATCCAGTGGAACTCCAAGGATCCCCGTGCTGCCGAGCGTTACGCTTACGTGGCCAAGGAGATCCTGCACCTTCCCGGCGAGACCAACGAGGAGCTCATCGCTGCGCTCGTCCAGAAGATCCGCGACCTCAACGACCAGCTCAACATTCCGCAGTCCATCAAGGATTACGCGAATGGTGGCGTGAAGGTCGACGCCGAGAACCCGCAGATGGTTTCCGAGGAGGAGTTCCTCGCCAAGCTGCCCGAGATCGCCGCGAACGCCGAGCAGGACGCCTGCACGCCCGAGAACCCGCGTGAGACCAAGGCTGCCGACTTCGAGAAGATCCTCAAGGCCTGCTACTACGACACCGATATCGATTTCTAATCGACTCTTGTTATCGTAACGAGGGGCTCCGCACGTATCCGTACGGAGCCCCTTTCTTTTTTAGAGAATGGGATAGTTATGGCTGCAATTTTCAATAGCCCCAGCAAGTACATCCAGGGTCCGGACGAGCTGGCCAAGCTCGGCTCCTATGTCGAGCCGCTCGGCGCTAAGGCCCTCGTCATCGTGACGCCTTCGGGCAAGAAGCGCGTCGGTGCCAAGATCGAGGGCGGCTTTGCCGAGGCTAAGGCCGAGCTGCTGTTTGAGGACTTTAACGGCGAGTGCTCCAAGGGCGAGGTCGATCGCCTGGTTGCGCTCGCTCGCGACAACGGTTGCGACATCATCGTCGGCGTCGGTGGCGGCAAGATCCTCGACACCGCGAAGGCCGTCGCCTACTACCTGGAGTCCCCGGTCATCATTTGCCCCACCATTGCTTCGACCGATGCCCCGTGCTCGGCGCTTTCGGTGCTTTATACCGATGACGGCCAGTTCGACAAGTATCTCTTCCTTAAGGCAAACCCCAATATCGTCCTTATGGATACGACGGTTATCGCGGCGAGCCCGGTGCGCCTGACGGTTTCCGGTATGGGCGATGCGCTCGCAACCTATTTCGAGGCCCAGGCGACGCACGATGCCGACGGCGGCACCTGCGCTGGCGGCAAGGGCGGCATGGCCGGCCTGGCGCTCGCCAAGCTCTGCTACGAGACGCTTATGGCCGATGGCGTCAAGGCCAAGGTCGCGCTGGAGAAGGGCGCGCTCACGCCTGCCGTCGAGCACATCATCGAGGCCAATACGCTGCTTTCGGGCATTGGCTTTGAGAGCTCGGGCCTTGCCGCTGCTCATGCCATCCACAATGGTCTGACGATGCTGCCCGAGTGCCACGGCATGTATCACGGCGAGAAGGTCGCCTTCGGCACCATCGTCCAGCTGGTACTCGAGGATGCCCCGACCGAGAAGCTCGAGGAAGTCTTGGGCTTCTGCATTGAGCTGGGCCTGCCGGTCACGATGAAGGAACTTGGCGTTGCCGAGCTTACGCGCGAGCAGGCCATGATTGTTGCCGAGGCCGCCTGCGCGCCCGAGGACACCATGTGCAACATGCCCTTTGAGGTGACGCCCGAGATGGTCGCAAACGCCATTCTGGGTGCAGACGCACTGGGCCACTACTATCTCATGGATGAGTAAATCAAGCTAAG
>CABUJL010000195.1 GCA_902491915.1 uncultured Collinsella sp. | reverse complement strand
GGCGGCCCCGGTCGGTATGTTCAGGGACCGGGGGAGCTTTCGCGCCAGGGCAGGTATTTGTCATGGTTGGGCTGCGCTGCCTATGTCTTGTTTGACCAGGGCACCGAGGATCGGCTGTGCAAGCAGATCGTCGATGGATTTCTGGGCGAAGATCTAAGCGAGCCGTTCTTTAAGATTTATGACGGTCCGTGCAGCGAGATTTCCGATACCGACCTGATGAGCGTTGCAAATGCGGTCTTTAGAAACGAGCGCAATATGGCCAACGAGCAGGCCAAGGTGACCAAACAGAAGCTCGTGCAGCTCATGTGCGAGGCATAGCTTGGCGCTTGATTGACCTTGTGCAATCGGGGCGGCGATAGGCCATGGGTTATTTCCCTCAAGGTGCACCGCGTGTAATTTGCCCGAGGTGTGGGCCGATAGCGTATCATTATCTCTTGCTTGTTTGCACTGCTCAGGGAGGGGCCGCGCATGGCGCAGGAACACGATCTGTTTGATGACATTATCGAGATCAGCAAGGGTTTCGACTTTCTTAAAAACCCGCTTGGCGGCGTGACCGATGCGCTCGATCCGTCGGCGTCGCAGTGGAATCCTGCCGACTACAAGGAGCGCCCGCGCGGCAACACCATTCCGTGCTTGACCTGCAAAAACGAAAAGAGCGGTTGCGCCGCGTGCATGGACGTGTGCCCGGTCAACGCTATCGAGGTCGAGGAAGACGCCATCGAGATCCTCGACTCCTGCCGCAAGTGCGGCCTGTGCGCCGCTGCCTGTCCGACCGAGGCGATCATCTCGCCGCGCCTGGCGCCTAAAAACCTGTATGACGATATCGTCTCCGCTGCTACGAGCCACGAGACCGCCTACGTCACCTGCACACGCGCCCTCAAGCGCATGCCGCGCGAAAACGAGGTCGTCGTTGCCTGCGTGGGCGATATTACGGCCGAGACCTGGTTCTCGGTACTGGCGGACTATCCCAACGTGAGCGTCTACCTGCCACTGGGCGTGTGCGATAAGTGCCGCAACACCGGTGGCGAGGACATTTTGGGCGAGGCCATTGCTACCGCCGAGGAGTGGGCGGGTACGGGCATGGGCCTGGAGGTCGACCCCAAGAGTCTCAAATGCCATAAGCGCCGCGAGTACGAGCGCAAGGAGTACATGGATAAGATTGCCCGCACCACGGGCCTGACGGTGACCAAGCTCAATCCGGCGACGGCGGCGCTGGCCTCGGTGACGCAAAAGCTCAAGGCCCATCGCCATCAGATTACCCAGCTGGAGCGCACGCTCAACACCATGTGCGGTACCACGACGACCAAGCGTCGCCGTTCGCTCACGCACGGGCGGCAGCTGGTGCTCTCGACGCTGCAGAACCACCCCGAGCTTGCCCAGAACATGCAGGTGAGCACGCCGGAATGCGATTTTGACAAGTGTACGTCGTGCGGCGAGTGCGTCAACGTGTGCCCCACGTTTGCCTGCGATTTGGTGGGAAGCGGTCGCTTTGCACTGGAGTCCACGTATTGCCTAGGTTGCGGAGCCTGCGTCAAGGTGTGCCCCGAGCATGCGCTCAAGCTGGTCGAGCACGATGCGTCCAATCTGGTCGTTGTCGACCCCGAGGCCGAGGAAAAGGCCGCTCAGAAGGCCAAGGCCCACGAGGAGGCCGAGAAGGTCAAGGCCGAGGCAAAGGCCAAGCTTGACAAGATGCTCGATCAGGTGGAGAAGCTCGCGGACTAGCTAAAAGAGCGTAAATGATGGCCGGTGGGACAGGTACTGC
>CABUJL010000194.1 GCA_902491915.1 uncultured Collinsella sp. | reverse complement strand
TTCAATTGGTGCGGCGTATAGGATTCGAACCTATGACGTTCTGATTCGTAGTCAGACCCTCTATCCAGCTGAGGTAACGCCGCAACGCACGGATTATTATGCACGTGACCCCTCGATGGGTCAAGCGACAATTTGAAAAATTTTACGAAGCGATGATTGAGCCACTCGCGCCTCGACCGAGGTTCGAATCCATGTGATGTCGCCATAAAAGAAAAGCCCCCGTTGCCGGAGGCTTTCAATTTCAATTGGTGCGGCGTATAGGATTCGAACCTATGACGTTCTGATTCGTAGTCAGACCCTCTATCCAGCTGAGGTAACGCCGCAGCGCAAGACATATAAAACCACTTTAGCTTATTGGAGTCAAGCACATTTTCAAACTTTTTTGTGGAACGCAGTCTTGTCATGCTGCTCCGCATATACCGCCATTCCCCGTACGATCGATTGGCTTTTCGATCACGTCAAACTTAGCATCAAGTTCCCTCAGGAGCGATCTCACCCGCTGGGCACAATCATAATCGGCAAACGAGATGCTCAACATGCGAGCAACCTGATTAGATGTCTGGACCCCATAGAAATGCTCTAGGGCCACAAGCCCCTCGTGCGCCACAAACGTCTCAACCACATGAGGCGACTCCTCGTAGCACCATTGCGTCAACGGCCCCTCGCTCGTCTGTCGAACCACCAGGCCACCCATGCCAGACGGCTCACACGTCACAAGCAGGTACTCCCCGCCCTCGTCGCTCTCAAACAAAACCACCCGATCATCAAACAGCTCCATCGCGTCCCCTTTCTCTCGCTCTTATTTAGCAAAAGCATAGCAGGTAGATGGCTGTATACAGAACAGTTGTTCGTGTGTTTTCTATTGAGCTGTCCGCACAGCATGGTATGGCCGCACACAAAAAGGGCACCCCAAAAAGGAGTGCCCTAGCAAATCGCTTATGCAGCCAATCTACGCGACCGGCTCGATCTTCTCGAGGCCGCCCATGTAGGGACGCAGAACCTCGGGGATCGTGATGGTGCCGTCAGCGTTCTGGTAGTTCTCCAGAATGGCTGCCATGGTACGGCCAGCCGGCAGACCGGAACCGTTGAGGGTGTGCAGATAGCGCGAACCCTTGAAGTTCTCGGGGTCGCGATACTTGATGTTGGCGCGACGGGCCTGGAAGTCACCGCAGTTGGAGCAGGAGCTGATCTCCTTGTAGGCGTTGTAGCTCGGCAGCCAGACCTCGACGTCGTAGGTCTGACGGGCGGAGAAGCCCAGGTCGCCGGTGCACAGGCTAATCACGCGATACGGAAGACCCAGCTGCTGCAGCAGGAACTCGGCCTCGGCGGTCATGCTCTCGAGCTCCTCGTCGGACTCCTCCGGCTTGGCAAACTTTACCATCTCGACCTTGTCGAACTCGTGCTGGCGAATGATGCCGCGGGTATCGCGACCAGCGGAGCCGGCCTCCTCGCGGAAGCAGGGGGTGAAGGCGGTGTAGCGGCGCGGCAGGGTATCGGCGTCGAGGACCTCACCGGCGTGCAGGTTGGTGAGCACGACCTCGGCGGTGGGGATCAGGAAGTTGTCGCCCGAGACGTGATAGGCGTCGTCCTCGAACTTGGGCAGCTGGCCCGTGCCGAACATGGTCTGACGCTTGACGACGATGGGCGGCCACCACTCCTTAAAACCACGGCTGGTGTGCGTATCGAGGAAGAAGTTGATGAGGGCGCGCTCAAGACGGGCGCCGGCGCCACCGAGAACGGTGAAGCGGCTGCCGGAGAGCTTGTTGCCACGCTCGAAGTCAAGGATGTCGAGGTCGGTGCCCAGATCCCAGTGCGGCTTAAAGTCGAAGTCGAACTCGCGCGGGGTGCCCCAACGACGGCGCTCGATGTTCTCATCCTCGTCCTTGCCGTACGGGGTAGCCTCGCACGGAATGTTGGGCAAGTGAGCCATGAAGTCGTACTGCTCCT
>CABUJL010000193.1 GCA_902491915.1 uncultured Collinsella sp. | reverse complement strand
TTCATGCCGGTGAACTCGCCGTAGCCTTCGACGACCACCGCGTGCTCGTCGAAGATGTTGATCTGCGGCAGGTCGTGAGCCTGACCCATGGCGTAGTCGTTGGGGTCGTGGGCCGGAGTAACCTTAACGAAGCCGGAACCGAAGTTGGCGTCGACATGCCAATCCTCAAAGATGGGGATCTCACGGTCGACGATGGGAAGCTTGACGGTCTTGCCCACGAAGGCGGCCTTCTCGGGGTCCTTCGGGGAAACGGCGACGCCCGTGTCGCCGAGCATGGTCTCGGGGCGCGTAGTGGCGACGACGATGTAGTCCTGGCCGTTGACCGGCTCGGTCAGCGGGTAACGTAGGTGCCAAAGGTGGCCCTTCTCGTCCTTGTACTCGGCCTCGTCGTCCGAGATGGCGGTGGTGCAGTTGGGGCACCAGTTGACGATGCGCTTGCCGCGGTAGATCAGGCCGTCGTGGTACCAGTCGCAGAAGACCTTGCGCACGGCTTGCGCGTAGTCCTCGTCCATAGTGAAGCGCTCGTTGTCGAAGTCGACAGAGCAGCCCATACGCTTGATCTGCTCGACGATGATGCCGCCGTACTCGTGGGTCCAATCCCAGCAAGCGTCGACAAACTTGTCGCGGCCGATCTCCAGGCGGCTGATGCCCTCACTCTTGAGCTTCTTGTCGACCTTGGTCTGCGTGGCGATACCTGCGTGGTCGGTACCCAGCACCCAGCGCGTGGACTTGCCGCGCATGCGGGCCATGCGGATGATGGCGTCCTGGATGGAGTCGTCGGTGGCGTGGCCCATGTGGAGCTTGCCGGTCACGTTGGGAGGCGGAATGGTGACGGTGCAGTCGCCCACGCCCTCACGGCGCTTGTAGTAGCCGCCGTCGAGCCACTTCTGCAGGATCGCCGGCTCGTTGGTCGACGGATCGTAGTTCTTGGGCATTTCTTCCATATATCTCTCCCTGTCCCGCCGGGGAGGAATGTAGGCCCGCCAGGGTCTGCATTCCTCCCCTTAGGTATCGATTACTTCAGTCTGATATGACTTCGCTGAGGCTAAAACAAACACACAGAATAACACAGGTAGTTGGGGTTATTGCGTATATATAAAATAGCCTCCGACCGCGGGTGGTCGGAGGCTATTTGCAAACACGTTTTTGGTTGGTTTACCCGTAGATGCGTTGGGGCTGTTCTTCGCCCTTTACGGAGGCTTCGGTCACGATGACCTTGGAAACACCCTCCTCGCTGGGCAGGTCGAACATCGTCTGCTGCAGCACGTCCTCGCAGATGGAGCGCAGGCCGCGGGCGCCGGTCTTGCGGGCAAGCGCCATGCGGGCGATCTCGTGCAGGGCCGCGTCCTCAAACTCAAGCTCAACGTCCTCGAGCTGGAACATCTTGCGGTACTGGCGCACCACGGCGTTCTTGGGCTCGGTCAGGATCGACACCAGGTCGTCCTCGTCGAGCGCCTGCGTCTGGGTGACGACAGGCGTACGTCCCACAAACTCGGGGATCATGCCAAAGGCGTTGAGGTCCTGCGGGAGCACCTGACGCAGCAGATCGTTCTCGTCGACCGAAGTGGGGCCGGCGATCTCGGAGTTAAAGCCCACGCCCTTGTTGCCCACGCGATCGGCAATGATCTTGTCCAGGCCTACAAAGGCACCGCCACAGATGAACAGGATGTTGGTCGTGTCGATCTGCAGCAGCTCCTGCTGGGGATGCTTGCGGCCGCCGGTGGGCGGAACGCTTGCCACCGTGCCCTCAAGAATCTTAAGCAGTGCCTGCTGAACGCCCTCGCCCGAGACATCGCGGGTGATGGAGAGGTTTTCGGCCTTGCGGGCGATCTTGTCGATCTCGTCCACGTAGATAATGCCCACCTGAGCGCGCTCAATGTCACCATCGGCAGCGTTGATGAGCTTGAGCAGGATGTTCTCCACGTCCTCGCCCACGTAACCGGCCTCAGTAAGCGCGGTGGCA
>CABUJL010000192.1 GCA_902491915.1 uncultured Collinsella sp. | reverse complement strand
CGAGGTAGCCCTCCTGGTCGAAGTGCATGATCTCGATCTTCTCGGTCTCCTTCATGTGTGTCCTCCCATCACATGTGCGCAATTCTATACATCGCGCTTCTTGCTGATACCAATTATAGCCATACGATTGCTTGTTATTTAATACCAATCCAAACTCACGGAGATTTGCGGCGAACGGTCGGTTTCCTCGCCCGAGTGGTATTACAACGCCAATAGTTGTCTATTTCGAGCGCTACTGCCAACGGGCTCCCCACAACTCGCCAGCTATAAAAGCGTTGCGCCAGACCCGCCCAAGCGTTTCCGGCGCAACCGCGCAGTTTAGTTATTCGGCTTCCATCTCCGCTGTCACACGGCGATACATCTCGATAACCTGAGTCGTCGCCTTGGACGGATCCTGATAGTAGCGGCCGTCACACGTCTCGGCCGAGACATAGCCCGTATAGCCGTGGCGCATGAGTGCCTCGAGGTCGGCACGCATATCACGCTCGCCGTCGCCCCAGGCAAGATGCGTCGTGCCACCGCCCACATCGACAAAGTGGGTGTGAACGATCTTGTCGCCCAAAACCTCAAAGTAGCCGTCGATTGTGTCGCCGGCAACTTCCATGGCGCCAAAGTCGATACATGCCTTCAGGTTGGGGCGATCGACCGCCTCGAGGATGCGCGCGACATCCTGTGCCGTATTGACCAGCACGGACTCCGACGGCTGCAGTGCCTCGAGCGCGACGCGAATACCGCGTGTGTCAGCGTAGTCGCACACCGAGCGCAGCATGGCGACGCTGCGGGACCAGGCGTCCTCAGCTGGCTCGTCCAGATAGGCCCAACCACTCGTCACCAGAATCTGCGGCACGCCCAACTCAACGGCAACGTCGATCACATTCTTAAAGTACGAGAGGATGCGTTTTTGGCCCGCCTCACCGCGCACCGCGACGTTCCACGGCTTGGGGTTGTTCTGCTCGGGGCACACGCACACGATCTTGATACCGTATTGGGCGGCAAGATCGCGAATCTTATCCACCGAATCGTGCTCATGGCAATCCACATACAGGTGCATCGAGCCGGTCCACAGCTCGATATTGCGATAGCCGGCCTCACCTGCAGCCTTAAAAAACGTCTCGATGCTGTAGTAACGATGGTTGATGTTCATGAGCGAAAGCTCGGGTATGACCATAGCCCTCCCCTTTCGTACGGAGTTTTAAAAAACAGGGGGCCGCCGCAGATGCGACAAGCCCCCAAAGATCGACGCAACCGTTAGACGCGATGGAAGCGCGATTCGAACATATTAGGCAAGCACGCCAAAGTAAGCGCCGATGATGCCCACGACCATGGTGCAGAGGATCAGGACCATCGGGTTGATCTTCTTGGAGAGCAGCCAATAGTAGAGCCAGAAGGCGGCCATGCCGAGCATACCGGGCATGATACCGTCCAGGATGTCCTGGAGAGTCTGGGCGGAGTCGCCCTGACCAATGGCGATGGGCAACGAAGCCCAGAACATGTCCTTGCTCATGGCGCCGACGACCATGACGCCGACAATGCCGACGCAGGCCATGATCTTTTGCATCAGGCCGGTCTTCTGAGCCTCGTCGAGGAAGCCAATGCCTAGCTCATAACCCTTGATAGCGCCAAAGATACGAATCAGGAACGCCGGGATGTTGTAGACGAGCAGGAAGGCGATGGGGCCAAAGACGTTGCCGGCCTGGCACAGGCTGATGCCCACGGCAGCGGCGACGACGCGCAGGGTGGACAGGAAGAAGGAGTCACCCAGGCCGGAAAGCGGACCCATGAGGGCGGCCTTGATGTCGTTGACGCTCTCGGGCTCAACCTCGCCACGAGCGACCTTTTCTTCCATGGCCATCGCGATGCCACCCACGAAGGGAGCGAGCTGCGGGGTGATGTTGAAGAATGCGCTGTGACGGTGCAAGGCCTCGGCGTAATCATCGGGACGGCCGGCATAGATCTTCTTGAGCATGTTGGCGACCATCAGGCAAGATCGGA
>CABUJL010000191.1 GCA_902491915.1 uncultured Collinsella sp. | reverse complement strand
GCTCTGGAGAAGTGGCCCATCGGTACGTTCTCCAAGCTCCTCCCCCGCGTGTACCAGATCATCGACGAGATCAGCCGTCGTTGGCACGAGTCGTTCGACACCACGAAGGAGGGCTGGCAGGAGCGTCTGCGCCAGACCGCCATTCTGTGGGACGGCGAGATTCGCATGGCCAACCTGTCCGTGATCTGCAGTCATAGCGTCAACGGCGTGGCCAAGATCAAGAACATCGTGCTCAAGGACTTCTATGCCCTGACGCCCGAAAAGTTCAACAACAAGACCAACGGCATCTCGCACCGTCGCTTCTTTGCCGAGGCCAACCCCACCTATGCCAAGCTCGTGACCGAGGCCATTGGCGACGGCTGGCTTAAGGACGCCTTTGAGCTGGAAAAGCTTAAGGAGTTCCAGAACGACACCGAGTTCCTGAAGGCCGTGGGTGCCTCCAAGCGCGCCAACAAGGAGCGCCTGGCCGCCTACGTTAAGGCCGAGACCGGTCTGGTCATTGACCCCAACACCGTCTTCGATGTTCAGGTTAAGCGCTTCCATGCCTATAAGCGCCAGCTCATGAACATCATGAAGGTGATGGACATCTACAACCGTCGCATCGCCGATCCCAACTTCCACGTGACGCCGACGACCTTCATCTTTAGCGGCAAGGCCGCCTCGAGCTACACCTTCGCCAAGGAGACCATCCGCCTCATTAACTCCGTTGCCGAGGTCATCAATAACGACGCCCGCGTCAACGAGGTCATGAAGGTCTGCTTTATCCCCAACTTCCGCGTGAGCAACGCCCAGCTCATCTACCCCGCCGCCGAGATCTCGGAGCAGATTTCCACGGCCGGCAAGGAGGCCTCGGGCACGTCCAACATGAAGCTCATGATGAACGGCGCCATTACGCTGGGCACCCTCGACGGCGCCAACATCGAGATCGCCGACCTGGCCGGCCGCGAGAACGAGGCCATCTTTGGCCTGACCGCTCCCGAGGTCGAGCAGCTCTGGGCATCCAACAGCTACTTTGCGTGGGATACGCTCAACAACGATCGCGAGCGTCTGGGCCGCGTGATGGACGAGCTCAAGGACAACACCTTTGCGGGTCTTTCGGGCAACTTCGAGAGCATCTACAACGAGCTCATGAACAACAACGACCCCGATCTGGTCATGGCAGACTTCCGCAGCTACGTGGATGCGTGGGAGAAGCTCACCGGCAGCTATGGCGACCAGGAGACCTGGAACCGCAAGGCGCTGCTCAACACCGCCTCCTCCGGCTGGTTCTCGAGCGACCGCACCATTCGCGAGTACCGCGACGAGATCTGGCACGCGTAAAGGCGCGCGAGCTCCCTTATGCCAGCACGGCATTACTCGACGGGCGCGACCGAGCGCCGCGCCCGTCGCTAATGGGTTTAAGAACATCGATAACAGAAGGAGAAATCGATGAGTAAGAAAGAATGCATCGCGATGCTCCTCGCAGGAGGACAGGGCAGCCGATTGGGGGCACTCACCCAAAAGATCGCTAAGCCGGCGGTTAGCTTTGGTGGCAAGTTCCGCATTATCGACTTTTCGCTCTCCAACTGCTCCAACTCGGGCATCGACACGGTGGGCGTTCTGACGCAGTATCGCCCCTACCTGCTGCATGCCTATGTGGGCTCCGGCGAGGCATGGGATCTGGACAGCCGCGACGGCGGCGTGTCGATCCTGCCGCCGTACGAGACGCAGACCGGCGGCGCCTGGTATGCGGGCACGGCCGACGCCATTACGCAGAACCTCGACTACATCAAAGCCAACGACCCCAAGTACGTCCTGATTCTTTCGGGCGATCACCTGTATCGCATGGACTACCGCAAGATGCTCAAAACGCACATTGAGAACAACGCCGACCTCACGGTGAGCGTTATGCCCGTGCCGTGGGAGGAGGCCAGCCGCTTTGGCATCCTGACCACCGACCCCGAGGACGGCCGCATCACCAAGTTCACCGAGAAGCCCGAGAAGCCCGATTCGAA
>CABUJL010000190.1 GCA_902491915.1 uncultured Collinsella sp. | reverse complement strand
GTTTGACGACGTGTTTGAGTCCGAGGATGCGATGCGTGATGCTTATGGTCACGGCATCAACCGCATGCTTGTGCTGGGTGGCGGCGGGTTTGCCTATTCCAAGTTCGCGCTGATGTCGCACGAGGGCTTGCGCATGGACGTCATCGAGTATGACGGAGAGATTACGCGCCTTGCGCGCCGCTGGTTCTACCTAGACGAGCTGGAGCGCGCGGCGGGCGATCGTCTGCGGGTGATAACCGCCGAGGCTCGTTCATATTTGGGCATTACGAGCGTGGGTCATCGTCGCTACGACGTGGTCGTGAGCGATTGCTTTGGCGGTGCCGAGCCCGTACGCGAGCTGGCGACGGTTGAAGCGTTGCGCCTGGTGCGGGGCAGCCTGAACCCCGGGGGTATCTACGTGGCCAATATCGTGAGCGCAAACGAGGGGAGCGATGTGACGTTCCTGCGCGACTGCGCTGCCACGGCACTCGAGGTATTCGTCCACGCCTGGGTGGTCCCATGTGGCGATGCGAAGTTCGGCGGCGAGGAAAACTACCTGCTCATCGCCAGCGACGGCAACTACGCCTTTGCCGAAGCCGTGCCCTTCGACACCGACTTCCTCGGCACCGTCCTTCACGACAAATAAGTTTCCCCGTCCCAAAAAGACTGGTCTTAGGCGTGGTCGCGCCAGCCGAGAACGCGCTGCTTCATGCCTTCGATGTCGAGCACGCCTTCGGCAAAGCCCTTGCGCACGAGCTCCTCGGGAACGTACTCGTCGTAGCGATCAAAATAAGGCACCTCGCCGGGATAGACGAGCTCGATGGGATCGAAGTCCTTCACGGCCTCGGCGGCGAGCACCTCAAAGAACGTCTCCTCGTCGGCCTTCATCTTAAACTGCATAAAGTACGGGCGTGATGGGTCGAGTCCGCGAAGGCCCAGCTCCGCGGCGCACTTAATCTTGAGCATGCGCTCGAGTGCCAAAAAGGCGTAGCTGCCCAGCCAGGGGAAGAGCACCCAGGTGTCGCCACCCAGGTCGATGAGTGGCTTAGTTCCCGCACCCGAAATCTCGGCCGTATGACGAGCCTGCGCCAAGCGGGCCCGTGCGTTACCCATAAGGTACGGATATGCCACGTGCTCGTTGAGCGCCTTGCGCATACGCTCGAGTACATGTGTGTTGATGTCGCCGGGGCAGTCGCCAAAGTAGGCCGGCACACGGCCCTTGACCTGCGTGGCGAAGACAGTATGGCGCTTCCAGTCCACTTCTTCGACAATCCAGCAGTGTCCGGCGATGGCGATGCGCTCACCGGGCGGGGGCGGATTGACGATCGTGCCCAGCTCGGCCGACTCGCTGCGAACGGTGAACTCCTCGTTTTCCTGGAACACGGCGTAGAACTTAAAGTTGTTGATGATGCGCTCGCCCGCGAGACCCACGATCAGCCCGCCGCCCTCGGTGACCTGGATGTGGTCGATCTTGATGAGGTGGCGCAGCAGTACGCGATAGTCATCGGCTGAGACGCGGTGGAAATAACTGAGCGTGAGCACGCGTTGGGCAAGTTCGGCCGGCGTGAGCTCGCCGGTGCTGGCGAGGGTCGACATAGTCTGGTGATAGAGCAGGCTGTAGGGGAGTCGATCGAGCTCGGGCGGCTCGACCCACTTTTCCTCGCGATAGAGTTGTACGAGCGCGATACCCTGCAGGAGCTTCCAGGGAATGGTTTCGGGCATCATCGTGCGCGGCTCGGGTTCTTCCTCGCGCATGACAAACCACATCTCGGGCGGAAGGTCGCGGCGTCCCGTGCGCCCCATGCGCTGCAAAAAGGAGCTGACGGTAAACGGCGCGTCAATCTGGAAGGCGCGCTCCAGGCGGCCGATATCGATACCGAGCTCCAGCGTAGAGGTGGTGACGGTTGTCTGCGTCTGCTCCTCGTCGCGCATGAGCTCCTCGGCCGTCTCGCGCAGCGATGCCGAAAGGTTGCCGTGATGGATTAGAAAGCGGTCGGGCTCGTGTCGACTTTCGCAGTAGCTGCG
>CABUJL010000189.1 GCA_902491915.1 uncultured Collinsella sp. | reverse complement strand
GGCTGACAATTTCGACTGTAATGGACGTTCTTGGATGACTAGTCATTTAAGAACGTCCCCAACAACTAGGACTGTCCCCAAGTGCCACATCTGGACCAAGGCGACGCCGATGCTTTGGCAACGTCAGCGAAAACCCACCTGAGCGAGCAAGGCGCCTTGAAGCGAAGCGGCATTGACCTCCTGGTCATGCCGCTGAAGCTGAAAGGCAGATTGCCGCTCAGGTGGGTTTGCAGCGTCGGCCCGTTACGCGGTTTGGTAAAACCGCGTAACTCTTAGTAGTCCAGCTTCCACATGTAGCGGCGCGTCATGTAGTCCTTGTGGGTGACGGCAGAGAGCGCGCGCATGTACACGTTGTTGAGAATCGGGGCAAAGATCAGGTGGTTGAAGTACTCGCTCACGCTATCCTTGATGTCGTTGAGGCCGAGCTCCTTGGCGTCGAGCTGATAGACGCGCTCACCACCGTACTGGTTGACGAAGCGGATGCCGCGCTCGTCGTTGCAGCGGCTGCGGCCGACGCTGATGAGCTGGAACAGCGAGGTGCGCTTGTCCAGGATCTCGAAGGGGCCGTGGAAGAAGTCGCAGGTGTTGATGGTGCAGGAGTCGATCTGCAGCATCTCCTGCACGTTGCAGATGCTAAAGACGTAGGCGGCACCAAAGAGCGGACCCTGAGCCATCACGTTGATGCAGGGCTTGTCGGCGTTCTGCTCGGCCCACTTGGCAGCGAGCGGACGGGTGTACTCGACGGCCTTGCGATAGATGGGGTCGACCAAGTCGAACGCGGCCATAGCGGTCTCGTACTCGGCATAGCCCTCGGTCTGCTGCGTAAGCTCCATGGCGATCATGGTCACGACGGCGGAGTTGGTACGGCCCATGCAGGACTCGTCGACGGCCAGGCTGTCATACTGGATCTTGTAGTCACAGACCTCGGTGAGGCCGGACTCGTCAACATAGATTGCGATGGTGCTGGCGCCGTGGTCCTTGGCGACCTGGGCGGCGACGATGGTCTCCTTGGTGCCGCGCATGGACACGACGACGGCCAGGGTGTTCTCGTTGACGTAGGCAGGGGTTGCGTGCACGAACTCGTTGCTGGTGTAGCTGGAGCTCACGACCTGCGTGGCCTCGTGCTCCATAAAGTACTGGGCAGGATAGTTACCGCCGTTGGATCCGCCGGCGCCAATCCACACGACGCGCTTGATGCCGCCCTTGTCTGCCTTGTCAGCCAAAACCTGGGAGACGACATCCTTAACCTGTTCCTGAGTAGTCATCGTGCATCAGCCTTTCTTCTCGTTTGATGCTCATCACAGGCATACAAGTTACATACATGTTTTGGCTATGTCGACTAGTTGTATGCTATATTTGTCTTAGAAATTTTGCTGATGCGGTTTTCGATAACTAGCTACCAGCGGTTTTGTTATTGTATTGGATACATGCTCAATTAGATTTGCATACAGGTTAGATACAGGTTGATTGCATGAATGCTTCGTCTAAAAAGAAACTGGCCCAATACGAGCGCTTGGCGGGCATGCTGCGCGACCGCATCGCCTCCGGCACCTACGCACGCGAGGACAAGCTGCCGTCCGAGATGGAACTCATGGACGAATCGGGGCTGTCGCGCAGCACCGTGCGCCATGCCCTTAAGGTGCTCGTTGATGAGGGTCTGGTTCGAACCGAGCGCGGGCGCGGCGCCTTTGTGGCCGACACGCCGGCGCTCCACGAGAACAACCTGGTGTTTTCGAGCTATACGGCACAGGTCCAGGGTCAGGGCATGAAGCCCACCACGCGCACGGTGGACTCGGGCTTTACCAAGGCGGGCGGCAGCATAGCTAAGTTCTTTGATGCCGCCGTGGGCAGCAAGCTCGTCAAACTTGTCCGCCTGCGTTATCTGGACGATGCGCCACTGTGCCTGGAGACCACCTATCTACCACCGAGCTTTGAGGCACTCATCGATCGCGATATCAACGGTTCGCTCTACGCCACGCTGCGCCAAGAATTCCATCGCGCGCCGGCGCAGGGGCACAAGACCTTTGAGGTGTGCTATGCCTCGCAAAACGAGGCGTTTT
>CABUJL010000188.1 GCA_902491915.1 uncultured Collinsella sp. | reverse complement strand
TCATGGGCATCATTTTCCTGCGGATGCGGAGCGTCGGGATCACCGGCAGGGGCAGGAAAATGATGCCCATGATGGGGTCGAGCGGCGGCTCGATGCCCATGGCACGCGCCTTGACCATAAAGTCGTCGTGCTGCGCGGCGACATCCTCGGCCGTGCCCTCGCTCATCAGGCCACCGAGCGCCAGCGGAATGCGCGCCACGACCTCGCCGTTGCGCACCAGCACGTGACCGCCCTGGCCCACGGCATCAACGGCGGCCATCATATCGGCGGCGTTGTCGCCCACGACGCACACGTTGTGCGAGTCGTGTCCGATCGTCGAGGCGATGGCACCACCCGTGATGGTAAAGCCGCGCACCCAGCCGCGGCCGATATGCTTGCCAACGAGTCCCAGGCCAGCGGGGCCGTCACCGTCGGCGCCCTCGGCCTGCAGCGACACGCCGCGGCCGTGGCGCTCGATCAGCATAATACGGCGCAGGCCCTCGGCGCTCTCGGGACGAACCATGCCCGTGATGGCCTTGCCCGGCACCACGTCAATCACGGCCTCGCCCGGCTTAAAGGCATAGTCGAATACGTCGAGCGAAAGCTTCGGCAGCTTAACGGAGGCGCGCAGCTCATCGGCAAGGGCCGCAACCTCGGCCATCTCGGGTGCGATCTCGCCCACAAAGGTGCCGTCCTGCGCCACCAGGGCACCGGCGGCATATACACGATGCGGAGCCGTGGCAAACGTCAGGTCATTGAGCACCAGCAGGTCGGCACGCTTGCCCGGGGCAATCGCACCGCGGAGCTCGTGCGGGTCGCGGCAGCCGTGATCCAGGCCAAACGCCTCGGCCGTGGAGAGGGACGCCATAGAGATAGCGACCACGGGGTCGATACCGGCCTCAATCGCCACGCGGCAGACATTGTCGATCATGCCGGCTGCAAGCGCATCGGAAGGAGCGCGGTCGTCAGTCGCAAAGCAGCAGCGGCGGGCGCGCGCGGGATTCTCCAGCAGCATCGGCGACAGGTTGGCCAGATCATGGCTGCACGTACCCTCGCGCAGCATCACGTACATGCCGCGAGACAGCTTGTCGAGCGCCTCCTCGGGAATCGTCGACTCGTGGTCGGCAATAATACCCGCCGCGGCATAGGCATTGAGGTCCTTACCAGCAACGAGCGGCGCGTGGCCGTCAACCTGCTTGGACGGCGTCTGGTTGGCAGCATCGATGCGAGCACAGGTCTCGGGGTCGGCCATAAAGACGCCCGGCAGGTTCATCATTTCGCCCAGACCAAAAACATCGCCTGGATGCTCGGCAAAAAACGCCTGCATATCGGCGGCGGTAATCACGGCACCGGCCTGCTCGTCGGGCAGTGCGGGCACACACGAGGGCATCATGTACTTGATGGAGATGGGCGCGCGGCGGCCATCCTCGATCATAAAGCGCAAGCCGTCGAGACCGGCAACATTGGCAATCTCGTGGCTGTCGGCAATGGCGGTGGTAGTACCGCGCGTCGCGGCCATGCGAGCATACTCGGCGGGACGGATGTTCGAAGACTCGATATGCAAATGCCCGTCAATAAAACCGGGAGCAAGATAGCGACCCTGGCAGTCGATGACCTCAGTTGCCTCATAGGTGCCAGCGGCATCGTCGCGACCATCGTAGAGCACGCCGACGATCATACCGTCCTTGACGGCAACGCTGCCGGGCGCCACGCGCTGGCCATACACGTCGACAATCTGTGCATTGGTAAACAGCGTGTCGATGGGCACGCGACCCTCGGCGGCGTCGATCACAGACCTCATGACCTCAACGGACATACATACTCCTTTAACCGTAGAAAAAAGCTGCGGAGCGGACAGACCTTCACCGCAGCAGACCAATAGCAATTGTATGCCCAAACGGTGGGTCAACAATACGCCTCTCCGCTTAACGGCACACGCCACTTGGTGCAATGAGGAGAGGTTGCTTTGCACCAATGACAAGGAGTGTCCCAAAGTGCCGGCACAAAAGGAACGTCCCTAAGTGCCAACAACGGAAGCGCCGATGTTTTGGCAACGACAGACACTATGACCCAATCCGAGGGCACTAAAAAGATAGGAGCCCCCGCTCGTGA
>CABUJL010000187.1 GCA_902491915.1 uncultured Collinsella sp. | reverse complement strand
CGAAGTCTTGCCATTGGTACCGGCAACCTGAATGCAATCAAAGTACTCGTCCGGGCGCCCCAACTCATCGAGCATATCGACAACCGTCTCGAGCAGAGGCCCAGCATCCCCAGAAATCCGCCCCGTATCAGCAGCAAGCCCCACAGCCTCATCAAACGAAAGCAACTCAAACGAGAACGGCACAGAATACGACCCAGAACGCTTAGGCATAAACCAAAGTCCCCTCAACATAAAAAGAGGCCCGTAACAAACAACGAGCCCCTCCCATTCAAAATATCAGCCAAACACCGCTTTGCAGCAGAATCAAGGCCACAACCAAGTGGCCCTTACATGCCAGGTTCAGACAACCCCGTAACCGCTATGGGAGCGGTTTGGGGCTTTGCTCGATACAAGTTCCGCACGAGCCGAAGGCCACTTAATGTGGCCTTCGTGCGAGCAGGACTGTTCGCAGTAGCGAGCAATGCCCCAAACCGCGTCCCCCAGTAACGCTTACGAGAAGTCAGCAACCTGAGCAGTCAGCGCCGCCAGGATCTCCTTGAGCTCAGCTGCACGGTCCCTCTTCTTCTGCACCACCGCGGGCGCGGCCTTGGCCACAAAGCCCTCGTTGGCGAGCGTCTTCTCGCAGCCGGCAAGCTCCTTCTGGGCCGCGGCAATCTCCTTCTCCAAGCGTGCCTTCTCGGCCGAAAGATCAACCTTGCCCTCGAGCACCACAAAGACCTCGACGCCACTGTCGACCACGGCGATGCTCGCGGCCGGCTTCTCAACGTCGGTACCCATGACCAGCGAAGCCGTGTTGGCCAGCGGCTCAATGGTCGAGCGCAGGCTCTCGAGCTTCTCGATGTCCTCGGCACCGGCGCGTACGACCACGTCGAGCTCGGCCTTGGGGCTCAAGCGATAACGCGAACGCGTGGCGCGGGCGGCGGAAACGACGGTGCGGCACAGCTCAAACGCGCGCTCGGCGTCCTCGTCAACATACTTGGCGTAGTCGGCGGGCTCGGGCCACTTGGCGATCATGAGCGCCTCGGCGCGGTTCACGTTGCCCTCGGCGTCCAGATCGAGCACACTCGCCGGCATGTTGTCCCAGATCTCCTCGGTAACAAACGGCATGAGCGGGTGCATCAGGCGAATGGAGGTGTCGAGCACAAAGATCAGGTTGCGCTGCGCCTGCAGACGGCCCTCGCCCTTCAGGCGGGCCTTGGTGACCTCGACGTACCAGTCGCAGACCTCGTTCCAGAAGAACTGCTGCACGCCGCGGGCCATGTCGCCAAAGGTGTAGTTCTCGATGCCCTCGGTGACCATCTTCACGGCCTTGGCCAGGCGGCTGAACATCCAAGCGTCGGCCGGCGTCTCCACGACGGGCTCGCCGGGCGTGTAGCCCTCCATGTTCATGAGCAGGAAGCGGCTTGCGTTCCAGATCTTGGTCACAAACGACTTGGCCTGCTCGGTACGCGAGCTGTCGATAAGCTTCTTGGTCTTCTTGTCGATGTTCGCGTCGAACTTAACATCCTGGTTGTTGGTGCACAGCGTAAGCAGGTTGTAGCGCATGGCGTCGGCACCGTACATGCCAATGAGGTCCATGGGGTCAACGCCGTTGCCCTTGGACTTGGACATGCGGCTGCCGTCCTTGGCCAGGATCGTCGGATAGATGACGACGTCTTTAAACGGCACCTCGTCCAGGAAGTACAGCGAGCTCATGACCATGCGGGCGACCCACAGCGCGATGATGTCGCGCGCGGTGACGAGCGCCGTCGTGGGGTGATGTCCCTCGAGCAGCTCCGGCTTTTGCGGCCAGCCCTGCGTGGCGAAAGTCCACAGCTGAGAGCTGAACCAGGTGTCCAACACGTTCTCGTCCTGGTGTACGTGATGGCCGCCGCACTTGGGGCAGACGTCGGTGTCCTCGGTAAGGGCGTCCTCCCAGCCGCAGTCCTCGCAGTAGAACACGGGGATGCGGTGGCCCCACCACAGCTGGCGCGAGATGCACCAGTCCTTGAGGTTCTCCATCCAGGTGGTGTAGGTCTGCGTCCAGCGCGCGGGATGGAACGTGACCTTGCCGGAGTTGACCGCATCGAGCGCCGGCCCCTTGAGCTTGTCAACGGCCACAAACCACTGCTC
>CABUJL010000186.1 GCA_902491915.1 uncultured Collinsella sp. | reverse complement strand
CAAATTACGGATAGACGTCACCGTCTCGATCAGCAGACCGTCAACACCAGCATTGAGCAAGGCGTGCGCTTGTTCGCGCGCAATGCCTCGGATTTCACGATACTCGGCAGAGTCCTCGGCAAACCACTCAATACCGATCGGGCCCATCGAGCCTAGCAGCAGCTGAGGGTGCGCCTGGCGGGCATCGTCGACGGCCCCGCGATTGACCTCCGCCACGGACGGCGCAATCTGGTCGTGCTTGAGGGCATAGCTCGATGCCTGAAAGGTGTTGGTAATGAGCACCTGTGCGCCGGCGGCGACATACAAGCGATGGATACGAGAAACGGTCTGCGGCTCTGCCAGATTCCAAAACGCCGGTGGAATGTCGGCGGCATCGTACTCACTCAACAGAACACTGCCCATGGGACCCTGCGCCAACAAGGTCTCGCTCGACAAGCGGCGCGTAAGTTCCTCGGCACCAAACCGGTTGTAATAACTCGTATCCATATATATCCCGCTATTCCTCGACGCTGATTCCCTGCTTTTCGAGATAGGCGAGCCAGCGGTTCATCGTGTCCTCGGAAAGCGCATGCTCCATCATGCAGGCCTCGGAATCGGCTCGCTCAAATTCGACACCGAGCTCCTGAACCAAAAACGTGCGGATGAGGCGATGACGGTACCAGATAGCCGTGCCAACCTCGCGGCCGCGATCGGTCAGGACTACCTTGCCGTAGTGCGATTGCTCGACAAGTTCGGATGCCTTGAGCGCCGAAACCGCTTTATTGACCGATGCCTTGGAGACGCCAAGGCGCTGCGCGATGTCGACCGATCGCACGCCGTTGGTTTCCCCCTCTTCGCTTTCAATGCGAACCATGCACTCCAAGTAGTCTTCGTTCGCCACCGTCAGATGTAGTTCGCGCGAGCTATTTGTCGTATCCATGATCTTCCGTCCCTTCTGCATTCAATGGCTGATTCTACCCCATCCAAGCGTCGTGGTATGCCGTGGCATACCGTGCTAGAGTTCTTGTTGCACACGACGACCAAGATTGGAGCGGTCTTTATGGAAAACACCACCACGAGCCCCGATGTCCTCGAACGCTTTTTGCGCTACGTCCAGATCAACACGCAGTCCGAGGATGCAAACTGCGACCAGGTACCCTCGAGCGCCGTTCAGTTTGACCTTGCCAACGTGCTGGCTGAAGAGCTGCGCGAGCTTGGTGCGGAAGATGCCCACGTGACCGAGCACGCCTATGTCTGCGCGCATATCCCCGCAAGTGCGGGCGCTGAGGACAAGCCCGCCCTGGGCCTGATCGCCCATCTCGACACCACCGAAGTTGCACCGGGCGCCGGCGTGAAGCCGCACATCGTACACTACGAAGGCGGCGACCTGGTCTGCGGCACGGTTGACGGTAAGCCCGTTGCCATGAGTACCGCCAAGCTTCCCGCCCTGAATGACCTCGCGGGTGAGGACCTGGTCTGCAGCGATGGCACCACGCTGCTGGGCGCGGACGACAAGGCAGGCGTCGCCGAGATCATGTCGCTTGTCGCGCGTATCGCTCAGGACCCCTCTCTGCCCCATCCCGCACTCGGCATTTGCTTCTGCCCTGACGAGGAGATCGGCCACGGAGCCGAGCTGTTGGATATCGATACCTTTGGCTGCAAGTACGCCTACACGGTCGACGGCGGCCCCATCGGCGAGCTGGAGTGGGAGTGCTTTAACGCCGCCGAGGCGACCGTCCGCTTTGAGGGCCAGTCCATCCACCCGGGCGACGCTAAGGGCCGTATGGTCAACGCAGGCAATCTGTTCTGTGACTTCAACGCGTTGCTCCCCTACGTGCAGCGCCCGGAGTATACGGAAGGCTACGAGGGCTTTTATCACCTTGAGGGTGTATCTGTGACCGTCGATCACGCCACAGCGCGCTATATCGTCCGCGACCATGACGCCGCCAAGTTCCAGCAGAAACTCGACCTTATTGATGCCGCCGCCTCGATGCTCAACCAGCGTCTGGGTGAGGAGCGCGTGACGGTCGAGATTAAGCAGCAGTATCGAAATATGGCCGAGATCGTTCGTGACTATCCCGAGCTTATTGATGTTGCCAAGGAAGCCTATCTTGCCTGCGGCGTTGAGCCCCAAGTGCTGCCGATTCGTGGCGGCACCGACGGCGCCCAGCTGTCGTTCCGCGGTCTGCCCTGCCCC
>CABUJL010000185.1 GCA_902491915.1 uncultured Collinsella sp. | reverse complement strand
CAGCGCTTGAGCATCGGCATGAGGTCTACAATGCCACGCTCGATGACCTGGCGCGTCGCGAGGCTGCCGGCGAAATCTTTGTGGTGCGGCCGAGCGAATCGGTGAAGGTGCCGTCGCTGTGCCGCGAACCGGATGAGCTCGAGCGCATCTATCAGATCGGTCGTCGAGATGCGGAGGCGACTTTGCCGGCGTTGGAAGCATATCTGGCGGAGTAAGGGTCGCATGCGGAAAGCGCATCCCGGAATGGAGGTCCAAACTGGGATGCGCTTTCCATTGCTGAAGATATGAGGCTGCGGATCGGTTGCTCGGCCTAGACTTATGCCTGCTGCCAGGTGTCGACGAGCTCCTTGGCGGCGGCGTAGGGGTCGTCGGCACTGCAGACGGCGCTCACCACAAAGAAGCCATCGACGCCGGTGGCCTTGAGCTGCGGCAGGTCGGCTGTCTTGACGCCGCCGCCCACCACGATGGACACGGGGCTTGCCGCGTGGAGGGCGGCCAGGTCCTCAAAGCTCTTGGTGATGATGGAGCCATCGGCTGCGCGTCCGCAATCGCGCTTGGTCTCGGTCTCGTGGAGCGGGCCGATGCCCAGGTAGTCGACTAGGCTCATGTCGGCGGTCTTGACGTACTCGAGCATCTCCTCGCAACGGGCCGAAAGGCCCACGATGGCATCGGGGCCCAGCAGCTTGCGGCAGACCTCGACGGGAATATCGCTCTGGCCCACGTGCACGCCGTCGACAGCGATGCCCTGCTCGCGCGCGGCAAGTACGCAGTCCAGGCGGTCGTCGATCAGCAAGGCGACCTGACCGGTCTTGCCAGCCTGTGCGATTGCCTGCGCGGCGTCGCCGGTCAGCGCGATGATCTCGCGGGCGCTTGCCACCTTGGAGCGCACCTGGATGCAGGTAAAGCCGGCATCGAGCGCCTGGGCCACTACATCGCCCACGGGGCGCCCCAGCGTGTTTTCGGGGCCGAGTACCAGATAGGCCGAGATATCAAGGTTGTCGCGGATGCTCATCGTGCTTCCTCCTGCTTTTTGATCTGCGCTTCCATGCGCTCGAGCTTGCCGGTCATGGTGTCGGTAAATCCGGGTCGAATATCGGCTTTGAGCACGACTTCGGTGCGGATGCCCTTGCTCGCCAACACAAAGGTTGCGTCGCGCACGACCTGCATGACCTCGTCCCAGTCGCCCTCGATCTCGGTGAACATCGAGGTGGTGCGGTTGGGAAGACCGCTCTCGCGAATGACGCGCACGACCTCAGCGACCTCGGCGGAGAGCTCATCGCCGGTGCCGCACGGGGCGATGGCCACGGCGACGAGCGTGTTCATGCTGGCATTGGTTATGGGCTCGGACATGGCCTATGCCTCCTCGAGCTCGAGTCGGTTATCGGCGATGTCTTGGGCGGTTGCGCGGTAGAGCTCGTCGATAAAGGCGACCTTAAAGCTTGCCGGGGCATCGGCGACAGCGGCGGCGCGCGTGCCGGCCACGTTGTAGACGGCGGTGCCGCAGACGGCTGCCGTAAACGGGTCGGCGGCGCAGGCGTACACGGCCAGCACGCCGCCCTGCGAGCAGCCGCAGCCGGTGATCTTGGACATGAGCGGGCTGCCGCCGTGGGACTTGGCCACGGTCGTGCCGTCGGTAATCAGGTCGACTTCGCCCGAGACCACTACGGCGCCGCCGGTGTAGCGGGCGAGCGCCACGGCGGCACCACGGGCGGCGTCGACCGTGTCGGTGGTATCGACACCGCGCACGCGGCTCAGATCGGCCGTCTCGCCCTCAAGACCCCACAGGCCGGCGAGCGCGATAATCTCGGAGGCGTTGCCGCGCACGATGGCGGGCTTGTACTGCTTGAGCTCGTTTACCAGCTGGGTGCGCAGGCTACCGATGCCCAGGCCCACCGGATCGAGCACCCAGGGCTTGCCGGCGTCGTGTGCCGCCTTCGCCGCGCGGGGAATCGTCTGCTCGTAGATAGGGAAGAGCGTGCCCATGTTGAGATAGATGGCGCCGCCGCCGGCAACGAGCGCTTCGCCCTCGTCGGGCAGATAGACCATGGCGGCCGATCCGCCCACGGCGAGCTGTGCGTTGGCGACAAAGTCGATCGTCACCGTGTTGGTGATGGAGCCGGCCATCGGATTGGTGGCGCGAATCTCATCCACGGCCTTGACCACATTTTGCTTAAGCTGTTCCGAATCAATCACTGCACATGCCTCCTT
>CABUJL010000184.1 GCA_902491915.1 uncultured Collinsella sp. | reverse complement strand
TCGTCGGCCAGGAGCTGTGATGCCCCGACCAGCGCGGCAGCGTAGGCGGGGTCGTCGGCCAGTGCCGGCTCCGGTGCCTGGTCGAGCATGGCACGGATGGCGCCGACGGCGTCCTCGCGCTTGACCTCCCACACACGGTGCGTAATGCCGGCGGGGTCGGTGACGGCATAGAGTGAAGCGCCCTCTTTTGCGGCGCCGAGGATGATATCCATGACGGGCGAGGCTTCGTAGGCAAGTGTTACGGGACGGGGCTGCACCTTGAGCTCGGTGATCGCGCGCGCGGCGGCGAGTGCGTCGACGCTCTCGGCGGCAGCCTCGTCGCTACCCGTCAGCACGTTAACCGGGCAGATCGCCACGGCACCCGTCACACGTCCCGGCTCGCCCGAGCATTCGTACACGTAATACGCCGCACCCGGGTCCTTGAGCATCAGACCATCGGCAATGGCTCTGCGCAAAGCATCGTTGCCGCTCAGGACGCTGCCCATTGCAGGCAGCGCCTCGAGCACGCGGTCCTGAGCCGGGCGGATGCAGGGAAACGGAAGTGCTTTCATGGGCGGTCCTAACGCACGATTCGGTTTGTTCGCGGCTTATTATGCCCCAACTTGGCAGCTCTCGTCCCAGAGCACGTTATCGGCGAGCGCGATTAGCACCTGCTGACAACGAACGATATCGGCGTGGGGCACATATTCGTTGGGCTTGTGCGCGAGCGCGAGCGACCCGGGACCGTAGCTCATGCAATTGCGGTTACCTGTCTTGCCGGCAATGACGGCGGTGTCGGTGTAGCCGGTAAAGAAGCCGACGGTCGTGTCCGCGTCCGTCACGTCATCGGCGGCACGCTTGAGCGCTGCTAGAAGGGGAGAGTTCGGGTCGCGCTCGATGGCGGGGCGGTCGCCCGTCACGGTGTAGCTGCCATGGCAACCGGGAATGGCGGCTTTGGCGACGGCGATGGCCTGCTCTACCATGCGCTTCGCGGCTGCCGTATCGGTCGGCGGAGTCAGGCGCATATCGACCCAGACCTTGGCGCGGTCGGGCACGACATAGGGGCGATATCCGCCCTCAATTTGGCCAAACGTGATGGTCGAAGACCCCAGCTCATCATGCTCGGGCAGCGCTGCGAACGCATGGCGCAGCGCGCAGACGGCCTCGGCCATGGCGGCGACGGCATCGGCGCCCTTCCAAGGCTGGCTCGCGTGTGCCGTCACGCCAGCCATTTCAATCTCGAACCACGTACGCCCCTTGTGCGCTACCTGGATCTGTCCGTCGGTGGGCTCGGTGTCCAGCACCCATTCACGCGAGCCGACCCAGCCAGCATCGATCGTGGCCTCTGAGCCGCGCATAAAGTCCTCTTCGTCGACCGAGCAGATGAGCGAAAAGCCGCGGCGGGGTAGCGCGCCATCCGCCGCCACGCGCTCGAGCGTATGGACCAGTGCGGCAATGGCGCAGGCCAGGCCACCCTTCATGTCGCAGGCGCCACGGCCATAGAGTTTGTCGTTACGCACAACCGTCCCGAGCGGCGGAATGTCCGCGTCCCAGCCATCGCCCAGCGTAGCGGTATCCATATGGCAGATATAGACGAGTCGCGGCTCGTCGCTTTGGCCCGGCACGGTGACCATAAGGTTGCGGCGCCCGGGGAGTACTTCGAGCTCTGCAATCTGCACGGCATCGAGTACCGGATGGCTCAGCTGCGCCAACTGTTCCTCAACCAACGCTTTGATATAGCGTTCAATCTCGCCCTCATACGCACCTGGGTCGGAACTGTCGATCCGCACGAGCCCTTGCGTAAGCCGCCAAGCAAAATCTGTATCAACCATAGGCACCTCACAGATAGTTAGGTCAACATACAGATTGTATGCCAAGAAGCGGCTCGGTGCATTTAATGGAGCGCTCACAAAAACGGGGGCGCCTCTCGTGCGAAAGGCACCCCCGCGGGCATTCAATGTCAGTGACGGGCAGGCCACATGGGGAGCTGCCCGTCAGGTCAGTCGGCGCTACTTGATCACGCGCACGCGATACATCGACGGAATCTGCTTGAGTGCCTCGATGGTGCTGCTGTCCAGGTGTTCATCGGTGTCGAACATGGTGTAGGCGTTCTCGCCGGCGGACTCGTTGGTCATACGCTGCACGTTGGCGTTGTCTTTGGCCAGGATTGCCGTGATCTGGCCGATCATGTTGGGCACGTTGGCGTGCAGACAGGCGATGCGGCTTGCGGCGCGCGCCTTGCCCATGCTGCAGGCA
>CABUJL010000183.1 GCA_902491915.1 uncultured Collinsella sp. | reverse complement strand
CCTCGCGGCTGTTAAGCGGACTCACGTAGGCATAGCCTACCGGACGCCCGTCCAGCTCCATCACCAGATACGGATAGCGTTTGAGCGTGTGTTCGATGCGCCCGGCGAACTCCTCAACGCTCGGCACCTCGTATTCGCAGGTAATCGCCGTCTGGCGCACATACGGCTCATAGATGGCAAGCAACGCCGGCGCATCATCGGGCGTCGCCAGGCGAATCGTCGGCTCGGACATCTCGGTCATACAACCCTTCCCCCTCAAAAACAGAGGCCGCCTTGCGCCAAACCCAGCGCAAGGCGGCCCCTTGTCATTACATCAGGCTACAGGACAGCCGCCAGCGCGTCGATGTCCTCCTGCGTCGTGGCCCAGCTAGTGCAAAAGCGCACCACGGTGTGGGTCTCGTCGTACTTTTCCCAGTACTCAATCGAGGCATGCTCGCGAATGCGGGCCATGTCCTCGTTGGGCAGAATCACAAACTGCTGGTTTGTGGGCGTCTCCAAGAAGAACTGGTAACCGCGCTCGTGCAGCACGCGACGAAGCGCCTGCGCGGTTTCGATCGCCTGGCGACCAATCTCAAAATACAGGCCGTCGGTAAAGAGCGCCTCAAACTGCACGCCCGTCAGGCGGCCCTTGGCCAGCAACGCACCGTGCTGCTTAATACGCGGAATGGGATGCGCCGGAGCGTGCATGCCGCAGAACACCACAGCCTCGCCGCAGAGCGCGCCGCACTTGGTGCCGCCGATGTAGAACACATCACACAGCTGTGCCAGCTCGGGCAGGGTAATATCGCACTCATCGGACGCCAGCGCATAGGCCAGGCGGGCGCCGTCCACAAACAGCGGAATCTCACGCTTCTGGCATACCGCATGAATCGCCGCGAGCTCGGCCTTGGAGTACAGCGTGCCGTACTCGGTCGACAGACTCACGTACACGGCGCCCGGGAACACCGTGTGCTCGTAGCTCTCGTTTTCGTAGAACACCTGGATATAGTTCTCGAGGTCCTCGGCGTGCATCTTGCCCTCGTAGCCGGGGATGGTAAGCACCTTGTGGCCGCCAAACTCGATGGCGCCCGCCTCGTGGCAGGCGACGTGGCCAGTCTCGGCAGCAACGACGCCCTCGTAGGGCGCAAGCAGCATGTCGATCACCGTCGCGTTGGCCTGCGTGCCGCCCACCAGAAAAAACACGTCGGCATCGGGGGCCTGACAGGCCTCACGGATAAGCTGCTTGGCACGCTCGGTGTGCGCATCGGTACCGTAGCCGGGCTGCGGCTCCATATTGGTGTCGACGAGCGCCTGCAGCACTGCCGGATGTGCGCCGTGGGAATAATCGTTGTTAAACGCGAGCATGGCAATCCTCTCTTACCGGGTATCGGCCAGATGATTCAAACGGAGCTATTGTACGCCGTTGGGATAGGCAATGCGCGCGGCAAGGCACTCAAGTGCCAGTACCAGGGCAAAACCGCAGCTCACGTCACTCAAAAAGTGCGCACCGATCACGATGCGCCCAAAGGCGACGAGCGCCGCGATCACAGCCGCCGCCCAAAAAATCACGCGGCGGTGCGACGGCTTTTCCTTAAAGGCCGCTGCGGGAAGCCCGGCGAGCATCAGGCCAATCGCCGCATGCGCGGTGTGTCCACTCGCGAACGACTTAAAGCCGTCCTTGATTACGCCGGCGGCGATATAGCTCCACTTGTCGGGGTTGCCAATCACCCACCACGGCTGAAAATTGAGCCCCGGCGTGACCTCGATCACGCGCATGCGCGGGCGCGACCACAACGGCTTAACAATGACGTTGAGGATAATGGCCTGAGCGACCCACACGGCAAGCACCATCAACGCCCAGCGCGTGAGCTCATCGGGCTCGGTCGTGCGCGTGAGGCGATAGATGATAAGGTTGGCGGCGATGACCAGCACAAACGTCAGCACCAGCTGAACGGCAATGAGTTTGCCGCCAACCCGCAGGGACGAAACAATCTCGTAGCCGGCCAGGCCAACGTTGACGAGGATGCCGAGCACGGCAAGCCATTTGCTCCCCCTGGAGTCGGGACGCATCGCGCGTACGAGCATAACGCCCGCGACGCTCGCCGTCAGCTCGAACGGCAGCTCGCCGGCGGCCTCGATAAAGCGGCCGTACATGCTGCCGGCGTTGAACAGCGCGCTCGAGATCTGATAATCGAAGAAACTGCCCACGCCCAGACAAAGGCACAGGACAACCGCGATAGCGGCGGCGTCTTTCTTGTAG
>CABUJL010000182.1 GCA_902491915.1 uncultured Collinsella sp. | reverse complement strand
GTGCTTGACCGCGAGCAGGTGCCGTGGGTCATTATCGGTAAGGGCTCCAATCTGCTGGTTGCCGATGGCGGTTATCGCGGCGCCGTCATTTCGCTCGGACGTGAGTTTCAGCGCACGGTTGTTGCCGATGACGGTTGTACGCTGACGGTCGGTGCGGGCGTGATGTTTGCGCGCCTGGTCAACGATGCCCTGTCGCGTAGCCTCTCGGGCCTTGAGTTTGCCGTTGGCATTCCTGGCTCGGTCGGCGGTGCGATATCTATGAATGCCGGCACACGGACCGAGTGGATTGGCTCGCTGGTTGAGGATGTCGTAACGTTTGACCCGGTATCCGGTATCAAACATTATGCGGGGTCCGAGATCACTTGGGGCTACCGCGAATGTAGCCTTCCCCGCAATGAGATCATCCTCGAGTGCGTGCTCAAGCTTAAACCGGCGCCCAAGGCCGACATTCGCGAGCGCATGGAGCGGTACCTGACGAGGCGCAAGCGTACGCAGCCCATGGGTCGCGCATCCTGCGGGTCGGTCTTTCGTAACCCGCCCGATGCGAGTGTGGGCAAGCTTATCGAGGATTGTGGATTAAAGGGTTTTTCGATTGGCGGCGCGGAAGTTTCGCCCGTTCACGCTAATTTTATCGTTAATAACGGAACTGCCTCGGCCGATGACGTTGCCGCGGTTATCAGACATGTGCACGGAAAGGTGAGGGAGGCGTATGGCATCGAGCTCAGACCGGAAGTTAAATTCCTCGGCTTCTAGAGCATCGAAACCCACCTTCCGCCGCGCCGGAGGGCGTTCCGGCGCGCCTGCCAAACCTCAACGCAATACCGTCGCGCATTCTAAGTCTGTCGGGCATGCTCGACAGACCAGTCGTCCGGTCGTCGGCTCGCAGCTCGGTAATCGTCCGGCCGCAAAAAAGTCCTCGCGTCCCTCGGTGACGTCAAAGCCTGTTATGGGCGCCAAACCTGCCCGTCCCATGGCAACTCCTAAGCCCTCGACGGGAACTAAAGCGCCGCGTCCAGGTCGCACGCTGGGCGCATCGAAACCGCGCTCGCTGACATCGGTGCCGGCTACCGCCAAGAAGCCTTCGGGTAAAAAAAGCGTCAACCCGTTGTCTTCACTTGGGGCGATGGTAAATAAAACATCAGACGCCGCTTCTGTCGTTACAGGCAAAGGCAAAATCGTTGGCGGCGTTCTGGCCGTCTTGGCCGTGCTCGTCGTCGTTGCCATCGTGGTGATTAACTCTGGATTGTTTACCGCCACTGATATTCAGATTCAAGGCAGCGAGCATGTGACGAAGCACGATGCTATCCAGCTGATCGATTTGCCCGAGGGAACGTCGCTTTTTAACGTCGATCCCGACCAGATTACCGAGGATCTCAAGCAGAACCCGTGGGTCTCGGGCGTGGATGTCCAGCGTCAGTTCCCGCATACGCTCATCATTACGCCGATGGAGCGCAAGGTCATTGCAATTGCCTATATCAGCTCCGATGACCTTGCTTGGGCCATCGGGGATGATGACACCTGGATCGCCCCGCTGTCGACGTCGGTCGAAGTGGACGATCAGGGCAACGTCATCACGACGGGGCAGGGCTCAAATACCTTGACCGGAATCGATGCTGCACTGGCGCTCGCTAAGCATTATGGCGCGGTGTTGTTGACTGATGTCTCGGCGGATGTCGCTCCGGTTTCCGGCCAGGCGGTGAGCTCCAAGGCCGTTAAGGCTGGCTTGGATTATGTGCGTGGTTTTTCGAGCGAGTTCTTGGGACAAGTCAAGGATATTTCCACGCCTTCGGTCGAAGCCATCTCGGCAAACCTCAATAACGGCATTGAGGTGTCGCTGGGCGATTCGGACGATATTGCCAAGAAGGAACGCGTAGTCACCAAGTTGCTTTCGCAGGTAGAGGGCGTAACGTATATCAATGTGCGCTCTCCGGGCAACTACACATTTAGGAATGCTCCGACCTCGTAGCGCTGGTTGATGCTTTGTTGAGTGGCCATACCACGCCGTTTATCTGGTTTGTTTGGTTTTCACGGTCAATTATTTGACTGATACGTTCATAATGTGCAACCATAATACGGTTTACCTTTGCATTTACTTTCAACCTGAAGGTTAATGTGCGCAGGGGTCGACCCATGCTATGGCTATAACCTTTGTTCGGAGGACCGACATGCACGAGACAGAGATCAACAACTACCTTGCCGTCATTAAGGTGGTCGGCGTCGGCGGCGGCGGTACCAACGCGGTCAATCGAATGATCGAAGAGGGCATCCG
>CABUJL010000181.1 GCA_902491915.1 uncultured Collinsella sp. | reverse complement strand
GCGTCGAGGTACTCGGACTTGTTGAAGGTGAGCAGGTCGAACTCGTCGTAGGAGCGGGCCTGCCACAGACGCAGCGTGTTCACGCGACCCGAGGCGTAGCCGGGCACCATGTAGTCCACCGGGATCGCGCGCACGGCCCAGCTCGGCTTCCACACACGCTTGCCGTTCTCCTCGACGACCTTGCCGCCGAAGTTGACGCGCTGATCGCGCTCGTAGTCGATGTGCCCCCACGGGTCCTCATTGGACAGCCAGTAGTCCGGACGCTCGATCTGGCGACCCTCGTCATCGAATTCCTGGCGGAAGATGCCGTACTTGTACTGGATGCCGTAGCCGAAGGCGGGAACGCCGAGCGAGGCGAGCGAATCGATGAAGCAGGCTGCGAGACGGCCGAGACCGCCGTTGCCCAGGCCCGGTTCGTATTCCGCGTCGACCACTGCCTGCGGGTCGAAGCCGAGGCCGCGCACGGCCTCTTCGAACTGCGGGGTGAGGCCCGCGTTGAGCAATGCGTTGCGCAGCTGCTTGCCCATCAGGAATTCCGCGGACAGGTAGCCCACAGCCTTCGTGTCGCCGTTGATCATGTCCTGCTGGGTCTTCATCCAGGAATCCATGAGATGACGGCGGACCACGGTTGCAGTGGCAACATAGACATCGGCCGTCTTGGCCTGTTCCGGGGTGACCCCCTGTGTGTACTTGAGCGCCTGTCGAATTTCGTCAGCGAATTCGTTGGCGGTCAGCGGGGACTTAGGTGCCGTTAGTTCGGTCATACGTGACTCCCTTTATATGTTCCTCATCGAACGTGCGCGTCGGCGGGCATTGCTGCATCCGTTTTTGCATACGTTCTCATAAAATATACCACCGCTTGCTCCTTTCACGAAAAACGCTCTGTTTTCCGCATTCGTTTCGCGCACTGTTTACTGCGGCGACCATTGCAAACGTTGGTATCCATATACCGCACACTACTCTTCTCTCGTTACCGCGACCACCCTTGCATCTCATGGCTTACCCCTCCCCTCCTTTTGGTGTAACAGCCCCTGACGCAAAACACCCTTTGACGCATCCCTCTTTGACGCCTCCCTTGGCGTAAAAAGAGACAAATACGACTACCAAATGTCACTTTTTACGCAGAACAACAGACCTCCACACTTCTTCTCTCTCCCCTTTTCCCCTTCTCCTCCCCTATGACTTTCACCGTGACGTAAAAAGAGACGAATACAGCCGCCAGGCGTCTCTTTTTACGCGGAGAAAACGAGTTTTTCGCAATCACCATAGCGTCTTCACAAGGATTAATGCCCCATGGGTAAACAGCCCATTGTTATCGAGCGTTCGATGCAGAATCACAGTATGGCAGCAATTCGTAAGCAAGATATGATGCGCGGCATGCAGGCATACGACGATTGGTGCACGGCGGCGCGCGCAGCAGCCGAGACCACGCCGGCCCTCGACATCGCACCCCGGCTCGACCGCGCCACCATGGCCATGGCCGTGCGCTACTCACTTCACCAGCTGGAAATCAAGGCACCCGGCCCGGGCGTGGAGGTGCGCGTCGCGCCGTACGCGGTGGTCAAGATCCTGGAAGGCCCCGCCTCGGATCCGCATAATCTCACACCTCCCGACGTGATCGAGCTCGATCCGCAGGTTTGGCTGCGCGTCGCCAGCGGCATCACCACATGGCACGAGGAGCAGAAGGCCGGGCGCATCAGCGCGGTCGGCGAGCGCGACGATCTGTCGCCGCTGCTGCCGCTCGGCTGACGCCGTACGGATGAGCGTCACGGCATCTCTTTTTGCAATCGTTTGCATAGGACGCCTACCATCTCAATGCGGATCAATGCGGACGCGCACATGCCGAGCCCTATACTCACATCTACACACATCCGCACCCGAACGCCGTGAGGGGCGCCGCTCATCGCGACGCCCCTCACGAATTCATATGTCACCGAACCGGCGGATCTACTCCTGCTGGTCTGTGTGTTTGAAGGTTTCCGGCACTGGCATCGGAATCGGCTTGTGCGGCTTTGGTTTGGGTTGCGCGTGAGTCTCCGGCATCTCTCCGGTCGTGGCCTTCGCCGCTGCTTCGGCGGCCCACTTCGCGTATTCGTCGAGGTCATCCACCGTCTCGTCGACGTCCTGTGCCTCGAATTCGTCGTTCTCGACATCGGCAAATGGATCGAATGAGCCGGTCCCCGGCTCGTGCGCGCCCAATTCCTTGGCAAGCTCGTCGTAATCCGTGTCAGTGGTCATATACTTGAGCTTCCTGGCGCTCTTCTGCTGTTTGGCTTTCTGACGT
>CABUJL010000180.1 GCA_902491915.1 uncultured Collinsella sp. | reverse complement strand
GTTTGCCGAGGACTCTGCCGAGTATCGTGAAATCCGAGGCATTGCGCGCGAACAGGCGCACGCCTTGCTCAATGCCGGCGTTGACGGTCTGCTGATCGAGACGGTGACGTCTATCCGTAATTTGCAGCCCATGCTTGCCGGCGCCCGAGATGCCGCCGATGGCATGCCTGTTCTGGTGAGTTTTGTCGTTGACGATAAAGGCGACCTGTTGGGCGATGGCCTCAACATCGAGGCAGCCGTTTTGTACGCCGAAAAACACGGCGCAAACTCGGTTGGTGTTAATTGCTGTTCGCTTGCGGCCGCGAACGCGGCGGTGCCCAGGATGGTTACATCGGCGACTACTCCCGTCACGGTGCGTCCCAACGTAGGCGATCCGGTCCAGACTCAGGATGGCCCCGTATGGCACGAGAACCCCGAAGCTTTCGCGCGCGCATGCATCGAATGGAGACATGCCGGTGCCGCAATGGTGGGCAGTTGCTGTGGAACCACGGCAATCACTACGGCCGCGATGGCCGAGGCGCTCGATATATAAAGGGCAGACCGCCCCATACGGGGCGGTTTTTTTTATTGCTTGCATGTCCTCGGCAGCATTTGCCCAAATGGTGAATGCTGGTGCCGGCAGGTTGCCGAGTGCATGTTGCGGGTATACCCCATGCGTACCATGATCCAAACACTGTGAGGTGTCTGCGCGTGTGCGCGATAATTCATTTTGGAACTGACGGTTGGCGCGCTCGCGTCGATGAGGACTTCACTGCCGATAACGTTGCCCGTATCGCCGATGCCGTCGGCGAGTTGTGGCAAAAGACCAATCCGGGCAAAACGGTATATATAGGGTTCGACACCCGGCCCCTGGCGCGCGAGTTCGCTGAGCTTGCGGCGGGTGTGCTAGCAGCGCACGGGCTAGACGCCGTGCTCGCTTCGCGACCTGTCCCGACCCCTGCCCTTACGTGGGCGGCGGCTTATGACGGTGAAGCGTGCGGCGCGCTCATGGTGACGGGGTCCCATCATCCGCAGGGCTATCTGTGCCTCAAGATTCGCATGGGTGACGGCTCGACCGCCAACCAGGATGTCATCGAAGAGCTCGAAGAGACTATGGCTCCCGAGCCAATGGGGATCGAGGGGCAATATCGCACCGCGGATATCATTCCTGACTATATGCAGGCGGTGGCATCGTTTGTCGATGCCGAAGCCATCCGCGCCGCGCACCTGCGCGTGGTTGTCGATCCCATGGGCGGCGCAGCCCAGGGCTATCTAGCCGACTTGCTGCGCGAGCTTGGCGTTGAGGTGCACGAGATTCACGCCGGGCAGGCGTCTGACCAAGAAGATATCTGCCCCGACCCCGTTGAGCCTTGGGTGGACGCTTGCGAGCGCACGGTTGTCGAGGACGGAGCTTGCGCTGGCCTGGTGACCGACGGCGACGCCGACCGTATCGGCGCGGTTGACGAGCGCGGCAGATATATACATCCGCATCAGATCATGGCGCTCGTTTTGGGCGACTTGGTTCAATTTCGTAATTTGGAGGGGCGCGTCGTCGTCAATCTTTCATGCTCGACGCTCGTACGTCGCATTGCCGAGGCGCTTGGCTGCCGCGTGACCGTCAAACCAGTCGGTTTCAAATATATAGCGGCGGAGATGAAGAAGGGCGGCGTCCTCATAGGCGGCGAAGAAGCCGGTGGTATCGGCATCGCCGCGCATATGCCCGAGCGCGATGGAATCCTCGCCTGTCTGATTCTGTGTGAGCTTATGGCAAAGACGGACGCGCCTTTGGGCGTTCTGGTCGACCAACTCGAGGACAGTTTTGGTAAGACGAGTTACGGTCGACGCGATTTGCGCCTTGAGGCCGAAGATGCCGAAACGTTACGAACCCTGCTGCCGGGCGTAAACCCCAAGTCGATTTGTGGCAAGGTGCCGCAAAACGTTAGTCATATGGACGGCTTGCGTCTGTCATTCGAGGATGACACGTGGCTGCTGGTCCGTCCTAGTGGGACCGAACCGTTGGTGCGCGTCTACGCCGAGGGGTTCTCGGTGGAAGAACGTGATGAGTTGCTCGATGCTGGCTGTGCTTTAGCTAGGGGGACGTATCCGCTTTAACCATGAGACTGCCTTATATAAAGAGATGCTCGGCGAGCGGTAGTTGACGGCTGGCAAACGTTAGTCGGATCACAAGATGTGTAGGAAATGTGTACGCCCAGATTCCCGCCCACGGCGCCCCTCCGGTCTGGCAATATATCTCCTTGCCGCGCGGCCCGGTCGAACCGGATCAGCCGCGGGGCGTGCACCTTGAGAACCGGATACTGCGAGGATGGACACACCAGATGT
>CABUJL010000179.1 GCA_902491915.1 uncultured Collinsella sp. | reverse complement strand
CCTCGCGGTCGGTGAGCTCGCGCCACGAGCCCTTGGCCACGTCCTTGAGCTCCAGTCCGGCAAAGTTGCAGCGGTGTAGGCGAATCACCGGGTGGTGTATCTTACTCAGCATGCGCTTGACCTGGTTCTTTCGGCCCTCGCGGATGATGACCTCCACGGCAGTGGTGCCGGGCTTGACGCCTTGCGGGGCCACCGCCTCGGCCTCGCGCGCGTTAATGACGCGGCAGATCGCCGGCTGGCACAGGCCGTCGTCGAGCTCGATGCCGCGACGGAGTGGTTCCAAGTCGCGATCGGTCAGGTGGCCGTCCACGAGCGCCTGGTAGGTCTTGTAGACATGCTTGCTGGGGTGCAGCAGATCCTGCGACAGGTCGCCGTCGGTGGTAAAGAGCAAAAGGCCCGTGGTGTCGCGGTCCAGGCGACCCACCGGGAAGAGCCCCGGAAAGCGGTCGCGCGGGACCAGTTCGGCCACGCAGGAGCGCCCCTGCGGATCGCTCATGGTGGTGAGGTAGCCGGTCGGCTTGTAGAGCATCAGGTACACGGCACCCTGGTTAAGCTTGACGGGCATGCCGTCGACCTCGATATGGTCGCGGTCGACATCGACCTTGGTACCCAGTTCGGTCGCGACCTGGCCGTTAACGGTCACGCGGCCGGCGGTCATCAGGTCCTCCGAGCCGCGGCGGCTCGCCACGCCCGCGCGCGCCAAAAAGCGCTGAAGACGCATGGTGTGCGGGTAGACGGGCTGGGCGCCGGCTGCGGGCGCTGCGGCGTCCGTGGCGCTTGCGGCGCGCGTCTCCCCTGCTTCGTTAGTCCTCGTCATGCATGTCCTCCGAGGTATCGTCGACAACCAGGGCATCCTCGTCCTCGACTGCCTCAACATCTTCAACATCGATATCGATCAGTTCGCGCTCTTGTCCAGGTCTTCGGCCTGCTCCTCGAGCGTGGACTGAATGCTGCGGCCGCTCAGGCGCTCGCGGATAAACTGGCGCGACTGCTCGTCGGGGGCAAACTGCTCCAGATCGGGCAGGTCACGGGTGGAGCGCAGACCGAACTTCTCCAAAAAGGCGTTGGTCGTGCCGTAGATGATTGCCTGTCCGCGCTGGGGGTCGCGGCCGAGCTCGCGCACCAGACCCTTGTCAACGAGCGACGCGATGACGCCGTCGGAGTTGACGCCGCGGATGCCCTTGACCACCTCTCGCGTGACGGGCTGATGGTAGGCGATGACGGCCAGGGTCTCGAGTGCCGCCTGCGACAGTTTTTGCGTGTCCCAGCTCAGCACGTAGGCCTCGACCACATCGTGGTAGGCGGGGTGCGTGAACAGGCGCCAGCCACCGGCGACCTCGCGCAACTGAAAGCCGCGGTTGCCCTCCTCGTACTCAACCTTGAGCTCGGCCAAAAGCGACGCGCACTCGCCCGGGGCGATATCCAGCGCACCTGCCAGCGCGGACGCGCTCACGGGGTCGCTCGACACCAGCAGGAGCGCCTCCAAGGCACCTTTGAGGCTGTTTGCCTCTAGCGTGGAAAGAGTTGACATGGTTGCCGCTCCTATTCGGTGAGCTCGGGGCCCTCGCCGGGTACGTATGCCTCGGCGCCCTCGGCGCGGTTGATTTGAATGGTTCCAAAAATCTTGTCCTGGCTCAGGGTGAGCGAGCCGCGCTTGGCGAGCTCGAGCATGGCCAGGAAAGTGACGACGAGTTGCTCGGTGGTGGCCTCGCCGTCCAACAGCTCGCGGAAGGTGCAGGTTTGGTGCGCCATGGTAAAGCGGTCGACCGAGGCCACCGTCAGGTCGAGCGGCACGCGATGCGGAGCCACGTGCTCGGCCTCCAGCAGGAAGGTCTGGCGCTTGCCGTCCAGGTCGGCGCAGATGACGGCGAGGCCGCGCAGGGTAATGCCGGCCAGGTAGTCGGGCATAAGGCCCAAGAACTCAGGGTCGGGGCCGGCAACGCGCGGATGCATGCGGCTCTCGGCCTGCATGCGCGCGCCAAGAGCCGCCGCCGCACCCTTAAACTGCTTGTAGGCGATCAGGCGCTGGATCAGGACCTCGCGCAGGGCGTCGCCGTCGAGCGCGCTGAGTTCCTCGAGGTCTTCGTCGTCCTCGTCATCGTCGACGGATTTACTGGGTGCCTCCTGGGGCACCAGCGAGGCGGCCTTTATGTCCAGAAGGGTTGCCGCGACCAGCAAAAAGTCGCTCGCCACGTCCAGGTCCAGCGCCTCGATGCGCTCGACCTCGGCAAGGTATTGCTCGGCCACCTCGCTGATCGAGATGGCACCGATATCAACTTTTTGGCGGGTTACCAGCTGCAGCAGCAGGTCGAACGGTCCGCTGTAGACCTGCGTCGACACGCGATACGACATCTTCGACCTCCTTTGACGGCGCCTTCGCGGCGCGGTTTGGGTGCATGTTACAACCGTTT
>CABUJL010000178.1 GCA_902491915.1 uncultured Collinsella sp. | reverse complement strand
CAGGGACGGACAAACCTACTCCGTCTCGCCCGGTCGAGCGCCGCGGGCCAGGGCGTCCTGGTACTCCTTGACTGCCTTGATGCGCTGCATCGGCTTGAGTCGCTCGAACATGGTGTTGCCGTGCAGGTGATCGATCTCGTGCTGCAGGCACACGCAGAACAGGTCGCCCGAGGCCTCATAGCGAATCAGGTTGGCATCCAGGTCGTACGCCTCGACGACAACGTGATCGGGACGCTCGATCTCGCAGCTAATGCCAGGGATGGAAAGGCAGCCCTCGCTAAACGGCACCAGATGGTCGCTCTGCTCAACAATGACAGGGTTGATGAGCACGTACGGGTCATAGTCATTCTTGTCGCTGTAATCGCAGTCGATGGTGACGAGTTGAATGAGCTCGCCGATCTGCGGGGCAGCAAGACCGCAACCGCCGTTGTCGAACATCATCTTCTTCATCTTATCGGCAAGCGCCTCGATCGCCGGGGTGATCTCCTCGATGACGGCGCACTCCTGACGCAGACGAGGGTCGGGCGACAGTACGATTCCATTGGCTTCCATGGCCATCCTTTCGGGTTGTTACATCAAATCATAGGCGTCGACGTCAACGCTCACGCTCACGCCGCGCACGGAGCCCACCTCTTTGAGGCAGGCGTCGATATCATCAGAGACATGGTACCCTACCGGCGACTTTACAAGCAGATGGAAGCGGTAACGGTCCTTGGCTCTCTCGATTACACACGAAGCCGGACCAAGCACCTGGGGCACGGCGCTGCCCGCCCGCAAAAAGTCGGGCGCGGCGGCATGCCAGCGACGCTTGAGGAGCTTCGCGATGCGACCGATGTAGTCCCGCGCGTCATCCGCATTCGCCGACCATACCAAAATGTTGGCCAGGCGCACGAACGGCGGATACAGGGCGTCGCGACGCTGTTCCAGGTCGTAGTCGGTAAAGATTGAACGGTCGTGCTCGGCGACGGCGCGAATGACCGGGTCCTCGGGCAGATAGGTCTGGATAATGACCTCGCCGGGGCGATCGCCGCGGCCGGCGCGGCCGGCGACCTGCTCCAGCAAATCGTAAGCGCGCTCCCCCGCTCTAAAATCGGGCAGCTTTAATGCAAAGTCGGCATTGACCACGCCCACGAGCGTGACCTCGGGAAAGTCGAGGCCCTTGGCGATCATCTGGGTACCCAGCAGCACCGCGCAATCGGCGGCATCGAACTGCTCGAGCAGCTTTTTGTGCGCGTCCTTGCCACGCGTGGAATCGGCGTCCATGCGAATGATGGCGACGTCGTCGGGCAGCATCTGGTGCAGTGCGTCCTCAATCTGCTGCGTACCCAGGCCCATTTTTGCCAGGTAGCGGCTGCCGCACTTGGGACAGCGACTCGTGGGCGCCGGATAGGGCTGCACGCGCCAGGACGATCCGCAGGTGTGGCACTGCAGCGTGTGTGTGCGCTCGTGGTACGTGAGCGCGGTGGAGCAGTGGTTGCAGGTGGGCACGCAGCCGCATTCGCGGCACATAAGGAACGGCGCAAAGCCGCGGCGGTTGTGCAGCAGCACGGCCTTCTCACGGCGCTCGACTACGCGCTCGAGGCCTTCCATCAGCGGTTTAGAGAACATGGAGCGACTGCCTTGTGCGAACTCGCGGCGCAGATCGGCAATGCGAACCGTAGGCAAAACGGCGTGCCCCGGGCGCTCGGGCATCTCGACGCGCGTCCAGGTGGCGCCGCCGTACGTGCCGCGGCAGCAGCGGTCGAGGGCCTCGGCAGAAGGCGTGGCCGAGCCCAGCACGAGTGGGCACCGATAGCGGCGCGCCATCTCGGCAGCCACTTCGCGCGCATGGTAGCGCGGACTTGAGCCCTGCTTGTAGCTGGTCTCGTGCTCCTCGTCGATAATGATGAGGCCCAAATCGCTGAGCGGGCAAAAGAGCGCCGATCGGGCTCCCACGACCACGCGCGCGGCACCGCTGGCGACCATATCCCACTGGTCCAGACGCTCGCCAGCAGAAAGACGCGAATGGAACACAGCGACCGTCTCGCCAAAGCGCGAGCGGAAGCGGCCGACGGTCTGGGCCGTCAGCGAAATCTCGGGCACGAGCACGCAGGCCGAACGGCCGGCCGCCAGCACGCGCTCAATCGCCGAGAGGTAGACCTCGGTTTTGCCGGATCCGGTAACGCCATCGACCAGCACCACATCGCCATGGGCATCCAAGCGGGCGCGCTCGATCTGCGCGAGCGCCTGCTGCTGGCCGTTGGTAAGGGAGACCGGCGCCTTGCCGCTCGCCGAGGACAGCGTGGTCTGCTCGCTGCAGCCACGCCAGGCGCGGCGCTCCTCCACCACCACGACGCCGCGTTTTTCGAGCGCCTTGATGGTTGCCGACATACTGTTGTAGAGCAGGTTGAGGTCGCGCGTCGTGACCGGCCCGCATTGGAGCGCCTCGATGAGCTGACGCTGGCGAAC
>CABUJL010000177.1 GCA_902491915.1 uncultured Collinsella sp. | reverse complement strand
GGGGGAGCCTCGGTCGCCGCCATAATCTGCTGTGCCTTGGTCTTCGTCATGGTCGATTTGCTCCTTGCTGGGTTGATCGCAAAATCGTACAGGCTCTCTCCAGTATGCCACCTGCCGCTAGGGCTGGTAAAGTTGCCGTTTGCCGCTTGGGGTTTTGTTACAAGGGCGGGGGAGTACACTCGGGGGTGTTGAATTTCCTGCCAGAGATGGGGATGCCCATGCAACATATCGATCGGATTATCCGCTCCAAGAACGTCTTTACCGCGCAAGACGGCATCGATACCACCCGCGAGCTGGCGATTGCCATCGCAGGCGACCGTATCGTCGCAGTCGGTGCGCCCGATGACGTGATCGCCGCCGCTCCTGCCGCTACGTCGGTTATCGACTACGGCGAGCAGTTTGTCTGCCCCGGTTTCCATGACGCTCATCTGCACTTCTTCCATACCTCGGTCGGTTCCTCGCCGTACATGCTCATGGATATGGGCACGTCCGAGGCGGCGCTGGTGCAACATGCGCTCGAGTTTTCCCAGGACCTGCCCGACGACGCTTGGATTGTGACGCAGGGCTGGCGCGACTACCGTTGGGACCCGCCCGAGCATCCTACCAAGGCGTCGCTCGATGTGGCATTCCCCGATCGTCCCTGTGTTATGTATTCGGGCGACGGGCACACGCTGTGGCTCAACAGCCGCGCACTCGATGCACTCGGCGTCACGCGCGACAGCGAGCCACCAGCGGGCGGTAGCTACGACAAGGACGCAAACGGCGAGCTCACGGGTATTGCTCACGAGGCGGCTGCCATGCAGCTGCTACCGCGCTGCCTTGAGTGGCTGGGCGAGGATCGCATCGCAAGCGCTTACGCCGATCAAATGAGGCGGATGGCCGAGCAGGGCATCACCTCGATATGCGATATGTCGCTCATGCCCATGCCGGGCTGCGATTTTATCCGCGACGACGTCTACGACAAACTGCAGGCAGCCGGCAAGTTGGGCATCCGAGCCCATTTGTTTCCCACGCTGCTGGATGACCAATCGCGCTTGGAAGAGCTGCAGGTACGTTACGCGAACAACGCGCTGCTTTCGGCGCCAGGCTTTAAGCAGTTCTTCGACGGCGTGTCGAGCGAACACACGGCCTATCTCACCGAGCCCTATACCAACCCGCGCTTCCCGGGCGATCAAGGTCGCCTGACGGTTCCTGCCGAGCGCATGCGCAAGCTGGTTCTGGCGGCCGCGGAGCGCGGCCATACCGTGCGCATCCACGTCATCGGCGACGGTGCGATTCATGCCGCGCTGGATATCTTCGAGGAGGCCGCCGACCTGTACGGCCTGCCCCAGCACGGCCATAACACGCTCGAGCACCTGGAGAACCTCTTGCCCGAGGACATCGATCGTCTACGCAAGCTTAACGTCGTTGCCTCGAGCCAGCCCTGTCACATTACACTCGATCCGGGCGGCCCCGAGCGCGATCTGGGCCTGGAACGCAGCCGCATCATGTGGCCGTTTGCGACCTATAAGCAGCGCGGCATCCGCCAAGCCTTCGGCACCGATAGCCCCATCACAGCTGTTACAAGCATGAACGTGCTCTACACGGCTATCACGCGCCAGGATCCCAAAAGCCACTGGCCCGAGGGCGGCTGGTTACCGAGCGAGCGCATCGATGCAGCAACAGCCCTGCGCAACTACACCCTGGGCAGCGCCTATGCAGCGGGCGACGAGCAAAACCTCGGCAGCTTGGAGCCCGGCAAGTATGCCGACCTGGTAGTCCTGGACCAAAACCCGCTCACCATCGACCCCCAAGAGCTCCAGGCTACCAAGGTTCAGACCACCTACCTGGCAGGTAACTTGATTTACGAGCGCTAAGTATTCATGCCGTACCGTTAAGCGCGGCTCGGGCAGCCTTTTTGGGATAGCGCTCGAGCCGCGTTTGCGTTTTGGTGGGGATCCGCCATGAGCGTCCCTGCTCTGTTGGATTTGGGTGCGGGGCGGAGGTGCTACTGCCCCGCGCTCAATTTGGACACCAGCAATGCTATCTCTTGGTGTTTTGCATACTTCCCATTACAGATTGCATAAAAAGGCTGGGATGTCCTTCCTGATCCTGATGTACCCCCGCCCGTGCCGTGCAAAAAACGGAGTATTCAGCACCGCGAGCTCTGCCGGTGCCGCTGCGGCTGAGTAACGTTGCGGAGATTGACGTCATTTTGGGCTCCGGTACGGCGCGAAGCATGCCTTTTTGTCCTGGCGGGGTTTGCCTGCCGACTCAAATCGCCGGTCGAAGGCGTCCTTGGGACCAATATGGTGTGTCCGGCGTGTATGCAGCCGTCCTGGCTTGCTGAATACTCCCAAAAATGCACGGTGCTCCCCAGGGGACCCGTGCACGCAACGAAAACCATGCCCATGTCGCTATCCGCATCGCCATTTTGCTGCACTGACTTTTCTGAATGCCGGGCTCGAATTAGTTAACCTGCCTCCCGTGTGGCTCCGGA
>CABUJL010000176.1 GCA_902491915.1 uncultured Collinsella sp. | reverse complement strand
CGGGGGCGGGACGGGGTTTCTCTCCGGAACATTCCGCAGGACGCAAAGAGGCTCCGCAGCGCGAAGCGCGATGCGGAGCCTCTTTGCATGTCCGAGGACGTTCCGGAGAGAAACCCCGTCCCGCCCCCGGATTCCCGGTGGGAGTTCTAGACCTTGTCGGCCTTAGTACATACCGCCGCCCTGCTGACCAGCGGTAGCAGCAGCGATTGCGTCCTCAAGCTGAGTGTTCTTGGGCACATCGGAGACGGTGGCCTCGGTGATGAGGATCAGGCTGGCGACAGAAGCAGCGTTCTGCAGGGTGACGCGGCTGACCTTGACGGGGTCGAGGACGCCCATCTCGATCATGTCGCCCCACTCGCCGTTGGCAGAGTTGAGACCCTGGCCGGCGGGCAGCTCGGCGACCTTGTCGACCACGACAGCGCCCTCAAAGCCAGCGTTCTTGGCGATGGTGGCGACCGGAGCGGTCAGAGCCTTCTTGACGATGTCGACGCCGATCTTCTCCTCGGGGTCATCGATCTCGACGGCATCGAGCGCAGGAGCAGCGTCCATGAAGGCGACGCCGCCGCCAGCGACAATGCCCTCCTCGACAGCAGCGCGGGTGGCCTGCAGGGCGTCCTCGACGCGATGTTTGATCTCCTTGAGCTCGGACTCGGTAGCAGCGCCGACCTTGATGACGGCAACGCCACCGGAGAGCTTGGCCAGGCGCTCCTGGAGCTTCTCACGGTCGAAGTCAGAGGTGGTGTTCTCCATCTCGCCCTTAATCTGAGCGATACGGGCGTCGATGGCCTCCTTGGAGCCAGCGCCGCCGACGACGACGGTGTTGTCCTTAGAGATGGTGACGGACTTAGCGGTACCGAGCATATCGGCGGTGATGTCAGCGACCTTCACGCCCAACTCGTCCAGGGCAGCCTGGCCACCGGTGAGGACGGCGATGTCCTCGAGAATGCGCTTGCGGCGATCGCCGTAGCCCGGGGCCTTGACGGCGCAGACGTTGAGGGCGCCACGGATCTTGTTGAGGACCAGGGTAGGCAGAGCTTCGCCGTCGATGTCCTCAGCGATGATGAGCAGGCCACGGCCAGCGCGCTGGACAGCCTCGAGAACGGGCATGATGTCCTGAACGCTGGAGATCTTCTGGTCGGTGATGAGGATGTACGGATCCTTCATCACGGCCTCCATGCGGTCGTTATCCGTGACGAAGTAAGCGGAGACATAGCCCTTGTCGAACTGCATGCCCTCGACGGTGTCGATGGTGATGTCGAACGTCTGGGAATCCTCGACGGTGATGACGCCGTCCTTGCCCACGACCTCCATGGCCTCGGCGATCTTCTCGCCGACCTCGGGGTCACCGGCAGAGATGGTGCCGACGGAAGCAATCTGCTCCTTGGTCTCGACCGGCTTAGCCTGCTTCTTCATCTCGGCGACGGCGGCGTTGACGGCCTTGTCGATGCCGCGACGGATGGCCAGCGGGTTGGCGCCAGCGGCGACGTTGCGCAGACCGTCGTTGACGATGGCCTGAGCGAGCAGAGTTGCGGTGGTGGTGCCGTCACCCACGGTGTCGTTGGTCTTGGTGGCAACCTCCTTCACCAGCTGAGCGCCCATGTTCTCGATGTTGTCCTCGAGCTCGATCTCCTTGGCGACGGAAACGCCGTCGTTGGTGATGGTCGGGGCACCGAACGTGCGCTGCAGCGCAACGTAGCGACCCTTGGGGCCCATGGTGACGGTAACGGCGTCGGCCAGAGTGTTGACGCCCTTGGCGAGCTTAGCGCGGGCATCGGTGTTGAACGTAATGTTCTTTGCCATGGTAGGTAATCCTCCAAAAGAAATGTGACTCGCGTCGCCGCTTCCGAGTCCTATGCGGCGGACGCGTTCAAAGACGAATCAGAGATTCTGACGAGACTAGGCCTCGACGACAGCGTAGATGTCGTCGGCGCGCATCAGCAGATACTTCTCGCCGTCGACCTTGACCTCGTTGCCACCGAACTTACCGTAGATGACAACGTCACCGACCTTGACGTCCATGGGGATGCGCTCACCCTTGTCGTTGACCTTGCCGGCGCCCACGGCAACGATGGTGCCGCGCTGCGGCTTCTCCTGAGCGTTGCTGGCGATATACAGACCAGAAGCGGTCTTCTGCTCGGCCTCGTCGGGCTTGACCAGAACACGATCTGCAAGCGGCTTCAAAGACGACATGCTTGTCTCCTCCTTTTTGGGCCGCGCGGTTATACCACGCGAATTAACCCTTTTTGTTTGCGTACGCGTTGAATGGTACCCACGAATGGCGGGTTATACAACACGGAGTCAAAAAATCTTATTTTTTGGCACTTAGATTTTCTGAATGCCGGGGGATAACTTAGCGGTGGCTCCCGTGTGGCTCCGGAGGGGCGGGGCATAAGGTTTCCTGCTCGGGCAGTCCTGCTCGCACGAAGGCCACATTAAGCGGCTTTCGGCTCGTGCGGAACTCGCGATAAACCTTATGCCCCGCCCCTCCGGAG
>CABUJL010000175.1 GCA_902491915.1 uncultured Collinsella sp. | reverse complement strand
CTGATCATCAAAGTGATGGCAATAGCGGTAGGCGTGGCGGTCGTTTTGCCAGCCGATGAGGTGGTCGCCGGCTTCAAACTGTGCGGAATCGTAACCCTCAAACGGCGGGGTGAGCTCGGCGCGGGCTTCGGCTCGAACGGCCTTGCGCGCCATGCGCTCATCGTTCATAAACTCCCAAAAGCTGATGGCGATGATGCCGCCCGGGCGCGTCTGCCGCACCAAGGCGTCGAGTACGCGTACGCGGTACTCGCACGACGGCACGTGGTGCATAAAGCCAAAACAGACCGAGATGTCGGCGAGCGGTGCGTCGAAAAGCGCATCGGGCGTCTCGGCAGGGTTGAGCTTCATAAGGGCATCGAGCACGTCGAGTTCCTGGAAGTGCAGGTTGGGAATGCGCAGGGCGTGGCCATGTGCATCGATAGCCAAATCTTGACACGAGTCGACACCATAGAACTCAAACGGGCAGCTGGCATCTGCCGAGGGGTTTGCGCCGTCGACGCCCTTGGCGGCAAGTGCGCCGCCGGCGGCAAAATTCTCGAATCGCATATTGCCGCAGGCAAGATCAAAGACGCGGACGGGATGCTCGATCGTGGCGACTTCGAGCTGCCCGAGCGCGATGTCCATGGTGCGCACCCAGCCGGGCCACGGGGCCTGGCGCGTATCGGAGAAGGAGGCGGAGTGCTCGCGATAGAACGTGTTGTTGAGCTGGATGAGCGATGAGGCGAAATCGCGGTTCACGGCGCGGAACTCCCTCCGTTGGCGGTGCGGAATTAACAGTACGACCATACTACCGTTAACGCCGCAACGGGGACAACCGAGCCGTGGGTCATTGCTTTGTTTGGACACATTTCCGCAGTTCATATGCACCCGCAACCGCCGGTTGTCAAAAATCTCACTAGAATAGGTGGCATGCTTTTGGCAGTGGCGGATAGATTTTTAACTGTGCAAGGCGCCTTAAGAACAAAAACGGTCCGGCGGCACGGCTGGCATCACATAGGAGGAACCATGAATGTAGAAACTGCGCAGCGGCTCGCCGACCTTCGTCGCAGCAAGGGTTTTAGCCAAGAAGGCCTGGCGCGAAAGCTGGGGCTGTCGCGCCAGGCGGTCAGTAAATGGGAGCGCGCGGAGAGCTCGCCCGATACCGAGAACCTAATCTCGCTCGCCAAGCTCTATGGCGTGACCCTGGACGAGCTGCTCAATCCGAGCGATGAGATCGAGGACGATATCGAGTTTGAGAACGAGGACCGCGCCCGCCAGCGCGAGGCCGAGGCGGCGGAACGTGCCCGTACCCATGAGGCGGCGGCACGTGCAACCGAGGCGGCAACACAGGCGAGTGACGCCGCCGCCAAGGCGGCGCAAGCGGCAAGCTGGAGTGCGCAGGCCGCCAATGCCGCTACGGCGCAGGCGACGAGTGGCAGCGCAGTTGGCTCGACTCCGGTGAAGGGCCCGTTCCAGTCGTTCCCGTATTGGGCCGTGTGCTGGCTGCTGTTCTTTTTGCTGATGTTCCTGTTTGGTGCCGACCCCTTTGCCGCACTGATCTTCTTTACGATTCCCATCTATCACTGGGTGGCGCGTGCGCTCGATGGCGATTGGGCGCGCGGGGATATTCAGGTTGGTTCGGCGTCGGTGGCGGTCAAGGCCCAGGGGAAGGATACTTCTGCGGAATCTGATGCTGACGTGGCTACCGCGACTACCGCTGAGCCGATTGCCAAAGAGAGTGATGAATGATGAAGCTTTCGCATGAATCCAAGGTACGCTTGGGCGTTGGCATCGGAGCGTTTGTGCTCATCATCGGGCTTGTCTTTGGCATTTCGCGGACTTTGATTCATTTTGATGGCCCGTGGGATCTCGACGATGTTGTATCCGGCTTCTCTGGTATGGACGATGCGGTTGACGAGGACGATCTTTTGGATGGCGGTAACTATTCCGCTCAGCCTCAGCAGCTTTCGAGTGCGACCTTTGATGCCGATCAATTTCGCTACCTCGATTTCGATATCAATGCGGCTTCGGTGGACGTCAAGGTTGTTGATGGCAACAAGGCTCGCGTTATCGAGCGGGGGCGCGTTGCCAAGGGTGTGGATGTCTCCAAGGCCGCGACGCAAAACATCGCATCCGTCGAGGACTCGACGCTCAAGGTTTCCCAGTTTGGAGGTTATGACGATAAGGCAATCGATCGTTCAGTTACGGTCGAGCTGCCGCGCCGTGTTGCCGAACATCTGAAGGGGATCAATGCGCACGTGGGCTCGGGTGATCTGCAGATTGTCGGTGTCATTTGTGATGGTTTTGACCTTTTCCTGGGTGCGGGAGATGTAGAGTTTACGGGCAGCGTGACTGATGCGCTCAGTGTTGAGGTCGGTTCGGGCGATGTGACGTTCGAGCTCTACCAGGCCCCCGCGAAGTCGATGGACGTGAGTGTGGGCTCGGGCGATGTGGAGATGACGGTTCCGAACTCGACGGGCTTTAAGGCGAGCCTCACCTTGGGCAGCGGCGACTTTGAGAGCGATTTCCT
>CABUJL010000174.1 GCA_902491915.1 uncultured Collinsella sp. | reverse complement strand
TTCCCGCGCTTTTTTGCCGAGCTCAATCTGGGCCTGATTCTTACGGCCTTCGCCATCGTTGCGTTTAAAACCCCTAATCACTTTGCTTTTGGCGGCACCTCGGGCGTGTCGGTCATTCTGTCCACGCTGTTCCCGACCCTGCCCGTCGGCGTTTTTATGTGGATTATCAACGCGGTTCTCGTCGTCTTGGGCTTTATCTTTTTGGAGCGCAATGCAATCCTGTGGAGCGTCTTCGCCTCGTTTGCGCTTTCGGCCTATGTTTCGCTGTTTGAGCTTTTTATTCCGACCGATGTCTCTCTGACGGGTGATATGTGGCTCGACCTGTGCTTTGCCGTCATCTTGCCGGCGCTCGGCAGCGCTATTGTCTTTGATATTGGCGCCTCGACGGGCGGCACGGACATTCTTGCCATGATCCTCAAGCGCCGCACGACGCTCGAGATTGGCCGCGCGCTGCTGTTGGTTGATATCGGCATCGTGGCCATCGCGGCCTTTTTGTATGGCCCGCGTGTCGGTCTGTACTGCGTGCTCGGCCTGTTTGCCAAGACGCTTGTGGTCGATAAAGCCATTGAGAGCATTCACCTGCGCAAAGTCTGCACGGTCATTTGCTCCGAGCCGCGCAAAGTCGAGGAGTTTATCGTCAAGCATCTCAACCGCACAGCGACCATCAGTCGCGGCTACGGTGCCTTCTCGGGCAAGTGCGTGACGGTGATCATGAGCGTGCTGAGCCGTCGCGAGGCCGTGCAACTACGCCGTTATGCGCGCGAAGTCGATCCGGGTGCCTTTATCACGATCGTCGACAGCTCCGAGATCGTCGGCAAGGGCTTCCGCGGAACGAACTAGCACAGACATATTCAACGAACCGCCTGCTGGCGCCGCGTACCTTGCAAATCGGTCATCTTTGAGTATTTGACCCCACATTGGGCAATAATGATGCTAAAGACATCGTTTGCGATCCAAGTGATTCGTTCAAGATACGAAGGGATGATTCTATGTTCTGCTCGCAGTGTGGCGCCCCCATGGGCGATAACGACAAGTTCTGCGGCGTGTGTGGTGCTCCTAATGCCGGTGCCGCTGGCCCCGCTCCCCAGGGACAGCCTCAGCCCCAGCAGTTTGTTCCGCAGCCGCCCGTGGCGAATGTGCCAAAGGGCTGTGTGGCTCAGGCGTTCCAAGATATGACCAAGACTCCGGGCGTGCTTCAGCGTGTATGCCAAATCGCGTTTTTGCCGGCGCTGATTTGCGTTGTGTCGGTGCTCGTGTTGTTTATTCCCGTTATTGGCGGCATTGCGGCTGCCATCGGCTTTTTGGCAGCTTGCATTGCGAGCGTGTGCGGTTCCGGCTTTGGTATTGAGTGGGGCCGTGATCTTTCGCTCAAGGTCGATGACGGCATGGATCGTTCGTTGATGCGTTCCACATCGTTTGGCCTTGGAGTCTTTTCGAGCGTTATTTCGGTCGTGCTCGAGGTTATCGCTGCCATTCCCGTTATCGGTGTAGTGCTTTCGCTGGTGGAGGGCGTGGTAATTGGCGCCGCGGGCTCGTATTCTTATTACGGCTCCTATGCACTCGAGGCTGCGCTGTTCGGTTCGCTCGGCCTGCTTGTCCTGGCGCTAATTGCCTCGGCGATTCTGGGTGTCTTCTTTAAGATGTTCGCCGACATCGCCGTGATGCACTTTGCGGTGACCGGGCGTGTCGAGAGCGCGTTTTCGCTCGATAAGGTCTGGGCGGCGTTTAAGCACAACAAGACCAAGCTGTTCTGTGCTTCGTTCCTTCCCGAGTTTTTGACGGGCCTGGTCGCCAACGTTGTCACATGGATCTTGACGGTCGTCTTTGGCGCCATTGCCTCTGTCGGTATGTATAGCTACTACTATCGTCCTACGGGTATTGAGGCAATTGTTACCGGCGGTGGCGTCACGCTCGCGCTGTTCTTGGTGCTGGTCGCTTTCGTCACCGTATTTCTTACGGTCTTTGGCAAGATGCTCAAGCACCGTGCCGTTGGCTATTGGGTTGCACGTTATGCAAGCGAGTGGGCCGACGAGGACAAGGACGACGTCCTGACTTTTGTATTGCCCTTCGAGAAGAAGTCCGCTCCCTCGGGTTACAGCGCTCCGGATGCCGAGCCCGCACCTGAATCCGAGCCCAAGCCTGAGCCGGCACCTGCACCCGCTCCCGCGACCGAGCCTGAGCCGGCGCCCGAGCCTGAACCGGCGCCCGAGTCTGAGACGGCATCTGAGCTTGAGCCTGCGCCTGAGCCTGAGCCTGAGCCGGCACCTGCACCTGAGTCGGCGTCCGAGCCAAGCTCCGACGAGGAACCTCAGGACGAGTAGTCATGCCGTCTGCCATTTGGGGACGGGGTAGAAATAGTAGAAATAGCGCTTGAAGAATGAGCGGGGGCGGACGTGTCGAAACGTCCGCCCCCGCTTTGACATCGCGATGTGGCTATGACTGCGAGATGCCAGCGAATCGATTACTCGTCGTGCTTCTCCTCACGGCGTGCAGCAGCGCGTGCGTCGTGGATGCCCTTGATCGCGGCATGG
>CABUJL010000173.1 GCA_902491915.1 uncultured Collinsella sp. | reverse complement strand
CCGCGAAGTCGATGGACGTAAGCGTGGACTCGGGCGATGTGGAGATGACGGTTCCGAACTCTACGGGCTTTAAGGCGAGCCTCACCGTGGGCAGCGGTGACTTCGAGAGCGATTTCCTTCCGCTTGGCTACGATGGCGAGACTATTTTGAATCTTGAATTCGATAACGGCGATAAGTCTGCCACGTATCGTTTTAAGGTCGGTTCGGGCGACATGTCGTTTGATTCGGAGTAGTGAGGCAGACGAAAGCCTAGGCGAAGACATAGACGCGCTGTTTGATGAAGGCGCCGAAGCCGAGATCGGCTCCGGCGCCTTTGCCTTTACAATGGGGGCATGGAACAGATTATCTTGAACATACTCGAGGCTCTGCGTCGCGGCGAGACTGTGGACGACAAAGCGCTCGTCAAACTGATACATGCCGAGGCGCGCCGTGAGGGTGCCGACAAACGCGATTTGGCCAAGCGCCGTCTGCTGCCGTTCTACCAGCGGGTAAAACGTGAGGAGCCGGCTCGTTGGGCTGGGTGGAATGTCGATGCCGAGCTGGAACGTCGACTGCTGCAGGTGCTGCGTATGAAGCCTCGTCGCACGGCTTCGGGCGTGGCGACCATTACCGTTATCACCAAGCCCTGGCCATGCTCGGGCGATTGCCTGTTTTGTCCCAACGATCTGCGCATGCCCAAAAGCTACCTGCACGCCGAGCCGGCGTGCGCCCGTGCGGAGCAAAATTGCTTTGACCCGTATCTGCAGGTGAGCGCTCGTCTGACCGCGCTTTCGCAGATGGGGCACGCAACCGATAAGATTGAGCTCATCGTGCTCGGTGGCACCTGGAGCGACTATCCGCAAGGGTATCAGACGTGGTTTATGTCGGAGCTTTTCCGTGCGCTCAATGACGATGCCGTCGCCGGCGTGGCGGCCAACCCCATGCTGGCGCGTCCGGGCATCAGCCGTGCCGAGGCGGGGCGCCTGCTCGATGACGCTCCCGCCGATGCGCTGCCGCCGGTGGTAACAGAGCGCCGCGAGCGCTATCGGGTTGCCGGCATTGCGACAGACGAGGCTGAGCTTGCTGCTGGCGTTGCCGACGAGCAGGAGCGTGTGGATGCTGCCGTGGGCGGCTACAACCGCGCGGTGCGTCGTCTGTACGGCCCTGGTACGCCGTGGGGCGAGGTTGCCAAGTGGCAGACGGCAACGATGGAGGAACTTGAGCGTCAGCAGCGCATCAACGAGACGGCGAAGCATCGCGTGGTGGGACTCGTTATCGAGACGCGCCCCGATGCCGTAACGCCGAAGGCCCTCACGCTTATCCGCCGCCTGGGCTGCACCAAGATCCAGATGGGTATTCAGAGTCTCGACCAACATTTGCTCGATATCAACGAGCGTCGTATTTCGGTGGCGCAGATCGAGCGGGCGTTTTCGCTTGCGCGCCTGTTTGGCTTTAAGATCCACGCGCATTTTATGCTTAACTTGCTGGACGCCACGCCCGAGGGGGACAAGCGCGACTACGAACGCTTTATGACCGAAGGGGCCTTTATGCCCGACGAGGTCAAGGTTTACCCGTGTGCGCTCATCGAGGGCTCGCGTCTGGTGGGCTGCTACGAGCGCGGTGAGTGGCGTCCCTATACCGAGGAAGAGCTGCTCGATGTGCTGGCCGACGACATCGTGGTGACGCCGGTGTTCTGCCGCATCAGTCGCATGATCCGCGACTTTAGTTCCGACGACATCATGGTGGGCAACAAGAAACCCAACCTGCGTCAGCTCGTCGAAAACCGCTTGGCCGCTCGGGGTGACGGTGCGACGGTGCGCGAGATTCGCTATCGCGAGATCAGCACGGCGGGTGCCGACTTGGATGAGCTATCTCTTGATGAGGAGGTGGCGTACGAGACGCCGGTGACGCACGAGCGCTTTTTGCAGTGGGTGACGCCGCAGGGCAAGATCGCGGGCTTTTTGCGGTTGTCGCTGCCCGACCATTCGTTTGTTGCCGCGCATGCGGACGAGTTGCTGACGATGCCGGACGAGGCGATGATTCGCGAGGTGCACGTGTACGGCATGGCTGCGCGCGTGGGTGATCAAGGCCAGGCGGCGCAGCATCACGGGTTGGGGCGTCTGCTCGTAGAGCGTGCGTGCGAGATTGCCCGGGATGCGGGTTATACGCGCATCAACGTGATCAGCGCGATTGGTACGCGCGAGTACTATCGCCATTTGGGTTTTTACGATCATGGACTCTATCTGCAAAAGGAGCTCTAGATGAACAAGCCGAGTGTTTCTGCTGGCGTCGTTGCCGGTGTTGCTCTGGGAGCCGCGGCGCTTGGTGCGGCCGCTGTCGCTGTTCGCGCTGCCTGTCTGCAGGTTGCGCGAACCCGCAATGGGTTGGCGCGTGTGAAACGCGTGCACGATGGGGACGGCGATGAGATTCGCGTGTTGGTGCAAGGCGGCGTCTACCAAAGCGCAAGCTACGTTGGTGAGCGTTGGGCGGAGCCCGTCTTTGCGTACTATCGTGCGTTTGACGACGTGTTTGAGTCCGAGGATGCGATGCGTGATGCTTATGGTCACGGTATCAACCGCATGCTTATGCTGGGTGGCGGCGGGTTT
>CABUJL010000172.1 GCA_902491915.1 uncultured Collinsella sp. | reverse complement strand
CGGCGGCGTGGGCACACTCGAGCATTTTGCCGAGGGCGTGATCGAGGGCGAAGCTGACGCCGTACTGGCGGCGAGCGTCTTTCACTTTGGAACCTTCAGCGTTCGCCAGGTGAAGGAGTATATGGCGTCGCAGGCTATTCCCGTGAGATTGGATTTTTAAATGGAGCAAGTGACAACTGCGTCCGAGCTCAAATACGACGCCAAGGGGCTGATTCCTTGTGTTGTTCAGCAGTATGACACCGGCGAGGTGCTTATGGTTGCCTGGATGAACGAGGAGTCGGTGGGGTTGACGCTCAAGACCGGCACCACGTGGTTTTGGAGCCGCAGTCGCCAGGAGCTCTGGAACAAGGGCGCGACGAGCGGCAATATGCAAGCGGTCAAGGAGCTCTGGGCCGACTGCGATAGCGATACGCTGCTGGTCAAGGTTGACTCGCCGGGTCCGGCCTGCCACACCGGCAACCGTACCTGCTTCTTTAAGAAACTCGCGTAGGACGGGCGCTCGACTAGGCGCTTGGCCAACCAGAAAGGATTGAACTATGGGTGTGCGCACCGCAAACGTTCAGGATGGAAATATCGGTGAGACGCTGACAGGTCTGGCCGAGGTGATTCACGGTCGTCGTGATGCATCGCCGCAGGAGAGCTATACCGCGCGTCTGCTGACCGACGTCGAGGATGAGCTGCTCAAGAAGCTTGCCGAGGAGGCGAGCGAGGTCATCATGGCCTGCAAGGATAACGATCACGATCACATCCGCTACGAGGCCGGCGACCTGGTCTACCACCTGCTCGTGACGCTCGAGCGCTACGGTATCACCCTCGACGAGCTTGCCGGCGAACTCAACGCCCGCCGCCACTAGTCATTGGGGACGTTCTTAAACGACCAGTTAGGCGAGGGGCGTGGATTCCCATTCGCCGGTGGCGTGGGGGATGTCGAAGGTTCGATAACCGCAGTCGTAGGCGTGCGCCTGGGCCTCGCGGATGTTCCAGCAGATATCGCAGGCGCGGTGCGCGTCCGAGCCAAAGGTGATCGGCGCTTCGGCATGGGCAAAGCAGCGCAAAAGACCGGTTGCGGGGTAGTAGTCGTCGAGCCCCTTGCGCGGTGCGGCGGTCGAGACCTCAACGCGGCGGCCCGTATCGTGCGCGCACTCGGCCATCTGCTGCCAAAACGGTGCAGGGTCAAAATCGGGCGCAAAGCCTTCCTTCGAAAAGCGCATGACCAGGTCGGGGTGAGCCATCACATCAAAGTTGAGCGGGCTCTCGCAGGCGCGGCACCAGTCATCGACATAGCGCTCCCACACGCCGCGTACCCCCAGGTTTTCCCAAACGTGCAGGTTGGTGTCATCGTCGATCCAGCCGCAGCGCGAATCGGGCGTATCGGGACGAGCGACGTCCTCCGTTCCCGCCGTACCCGCGGCACCGGCCATGATATCGCCTGGGTTGCCAATCCAGTGCACACTGCCCAGGCGCACGACGGCGCCCTGGGACCAGCGCTCAACCAAAGGCTCGCAGCCCTCGTACCAATCGCATTCGAAACCGTAGATAAAGGTGAGTTCTGGCGCAATCTGAGCGGCAAGATTGCGAGCGTCCTCAAAAGCCAGACGATGCGCCGGGAGGTCGCCCTCAGTAACCTGCACCTCGCAGTTAGCATCCATGCTGGCGGGCAGGGTGAGATGGTCGGTCGAGACCATGACGCGGCAGCCGGCCGCAGCAGCGGCACGGACGTTGTCCTCAAACGAGGCATGCCCGTCCGAAAACGAGGTGTGGGTATGGCAATCGACCAGCGGGCACATGGGCATAGCGGCTCCTTAGCGTCAAGCGAATCCGCTTCATTGTAATGGCGCAGCTCTCAACACGCCGGGCACGCGGGGGGTCGAAATCGATTGGAAAGGCTGCGCGGCGCGCGGTGCGGCCTCGCTTGTGCTCTCAAAACATGTACATCAGCCTCCAAAAGCTGCAAAAAATGACATGTTTGGAGGCTGACGTACACGTTTGGCTGAGGCGGTGGAGTGTCGGTTTCTTGCGGACAAGGAAAATCGCGCTCATCGCGCGCCGCCACACTTGCGCCGCCCGCGATGTGCTAGCGTTTGGATGAACAAAACGAGCCCGCGCGGAAAGGATCCGGACCGTATGCAATGCGATAGCAAATCTCCGCTGTCCCGCGAGACCGATGCACCCGAAACCATCGTCAAGCTGGAGTGCGACATCGACGATGCGTCGCCCGAGGTGCTCGCCTATGCCGCCGACCGCTTGCGCGAGGCGGGCGCCCGCGAAGTGCACTGGCTGCCTCTCTACTGCAAAAAAGGTCGTCCCGGCTGGCAGCTGCAGGTAATCTGCGCCCGCGAGGACATTGACCGTCTGCAGATGATCATCTTTTTGGAAACCACGACCAACGGCATCCGCCGCCAGGTCATGGAGCGCGTCTGCCTGCCGCGCCACTTTGAACAAGTGGCGACGCCTTGGGGCGAGGTGGCCGTAAAGGTGGCAACCCTGCCCGATGGCAGCGAGCGTGCAGCGCCCGAGTACGAGGACTGCGCCCGTCTCGCTCGCGAGCATAATGTGCCGCTCCAACGCGTGATGCAGGCGGCCCAGAGCGCGGCACTGCGATTTGAATAGCGCGGCCGGCGACATCCCGTGCCCAGTCATATCAACCCC
>CABUJL010000171.1 GCA_902491915.1 uncultured Collinsella sp. | reverse complement strand
CCCCATGGGCGTGCATACCGGCGACTCCATCACCGTGGCGCCGGCGCAGACGCTCTCCGACCTTGAGTATCAGCGCATGCGCGTGGCCTCGCTCGCCATTCTGGAGAAGATCGGCGTCGAGACCGGCGGCTCCAACGTGCAGTTTGCCGTGAATCCCCAGACCGGCCGCCTGATCGTCATCGAGATGAACCCGCGCGTGAGCCGCTCGTCCGCCCTCGCTTCCAAGGCCACGGGTTTCCCCATCGCCAAGGCCGCCGCGCGCCTGGCCGTGGGCTACACGCTCGACGAGATTGTCAACGACATCACCAAGGCTACGCCCGCCTGCTTTGAGCCCACAATCGACTACTGTGTGGTCAAGGTGCCGCGCTTTGCCTTCGAGAAGTTCAAGGGTACCGACCCCACGCTCACCACACGCATGAAGGCCGTGGGCGAGATCATGGCGATTGGCCGCACCTTTGAGGAGGCCTTTGGCAAGGCCATGCGCTCGCTGGAGGACGGACACCAGGGCATTTGCGCCGGTGGCAAGGAGGGTGCCGACAAGCTGAGCGACGATGAGCTCGCCCAGGCCGTGGCCACCCCGACCGAGCATCGCATCTTCTTTGTGGTCGAGGCCCTGCGCCGCGGCTGGGACGTTGCGCGCATCCATGCTATCTGCGGCATCGATCCGTGGTACCTCAACCGTATCAACGACATGGCGCAGGTTCAGGAGAGCATCCGCGGCCTGCGTGTGGAGGATATCGACGCCGACGCGATGCGCCTGCTCAAGCAGTACGGCACGAGCGATGCCGAGATCGCCGCGCTGACCGGCTCGGACGAGCGCTTTGTGCGCGCCTACCGCAAGGGCCTGGGCGTGGTTCCCAGCATGAAGACGGTCGATACCTGCGCTGCGGAGTTCTCGAGCGCCACGGAGTACCACTACAAGACGTACGAGAACATCTACCGCACGAGCCCGGATGCCAAGAAGTGCGTGGCTCCCGACGAGACCACGCCGGCGGACAAGCCCAAGGCGATGATCCTGGGCGCCGGCCCCAACCGTATCGGCCAGGGTATCGAGTTCGACTACTGCTGTGTGCATGCGAGCTATGCACTGGCGGCCCGTGGTTTTGAGACCATCATGGTCAACTGCAATCCCGAGACCGTCTCGACTGACTACGACACGTCCGACCGCCTGTACTTTGAGCCGCTCACCTACGAGGACGTCATGGACGTTATCGACGTTGAGCGCCCCGATGGCGTCGTGGTGACGCTTGGCGGCCAGACCCCGCTTAAGCTGGCGCGCATGCTCGAGGAGAGTGGCGTCAACATCATGGGCACCAAGCCCGATGCCATCGACTTTGCCGAGGACCGCGAGCGCTTTGCCGCCCTGCTCGACAAGCTGGGCATTATGTATCCGCCGGCGGGCCAGGCAACCTCGTTTGAGGAGGCCGAGGCCGTGGCCGCGCACATCGGCTACCCGCTGCTGGTGCGTCCGAGCTACGTGCTGGGCGGCCGCGGCATGATGATCGCCTACGATGCCGAGCATCTGCGCGATTACATGGCCGAGGCCGCGCGCATTAGCCCCGACTACCCGGTGTATCTGGACCGCTTCTTGGAGGGCGCGATCGAGTCCGATGTCGACGCCCTGTGCGATGGCGAAGAGGTCTACATCGGCGGCATTCTGGAGCATATCGAAGAGGCCGGTATTCACTCTGGCGACTCCGCGACCTGCATTCCGCCGTTCAGCTTTAGCGAGAGCCTGCAGGCGAAGCTCCGCGAGACCACGCGCCGCATCGCGATGGCGCTGGGCGTGCGCGGCCTGGTCAACGTGCAGTACGCCATCAAGGGCGAGACCGTCTACGTCATCGAGGCCAACCCGCGTGCCAGCCGTACCGTGCCGTTTATCTCCAAGGCCACCGGCGTGCCGCTGGCCAAGTGTGCGGCGCGTATCATGGCGGGCGATTCCATCGCAAGCTTGGGCTTGCCGAGCGACGAGCGTCAGCTGGACTGGTTCTGCATGAAGGAAGCCGTTATGCCCTGGGGTCGTTTCCCGGGCGCCGACGTTATTCTGGGGCCCGAGATGAAGTCGACGGGCGAGGTCATGGGTATCGCCAAGAGCTATCCCGAGGCATACGCCAAGACGCAGCTGGCGATCGACTACAAGCTGCCCGATCCCAGCAGCGGCAAGGTGTTCATCAGCGTGTGCGACCGCGACAAGCGCCATATCCTTTCGGTAGCCCGCATCCTGCGCTACCTGGGCTTTGACATCTGCTCCACCGAGGGCACGGCGCGCGTGCTGCGTGGAGGCAACGTGACGTGCGAGGTCGTGGAAAAGATCAGCGGTCCGCACGACGGTGAGCGCCCCAACATCGGTGACCTCATCGCCGACGGCAAGATCGCGGTAATCATCAACACGCCGTATGGTCCGGGTTCGCGCGGCGACGGCTATCTGTTGCGTACCGAGGCGGTGCGCCGCGGCGTGACCTGCGTGACCGCGATGTCTGCAGCCAACACGTACGTGAGCGCCATCGAGGCCGTGCGCGAGGACCAGCAGGGTCACGGCAGTGCCAACGACATGGGCATGGACGTCATCGCCCTGCAGGACCTGCCGCAGCACACGGTGTAGTTGACCTGGCCGGCCGGGGCGGGAGGGGCCGAGATTTCCCCCTTTCGCTC
>CABUJL010000170.1 GCA_902491915.1 uncultured Collinsella sp. | reverse complement strand
CCGAGTTCGAGGAGATCGACGTCACCCCCAAGAACACGAGCCGCATCGCCGCCCAGCACGCCAAGGCCGAGATCAACGCCATCGTGCGCAACTCCGCCCGCGAGCAGATCTACGAGGAGTTTGCCGGCCGTATCGGTGACCTCATCAGCGGTACCGTGCTGCAGTCCACGCCCGATTTCACGATCGTCAAGATCCGCGACGGCGTCGAGGCCGAGCTGCCGCATTTTGACCAGCGCCGTTACGAGAACGAGCGCAACGAGCGTCCGATGGGCGAGCGCTACCTGCACAACCAGCACATCAAGGCCGTGATCATCGACGTTCGCGACCCCAACTCCAACCTGCAGCCGTCCGCCGATCGTCATCTCCCGCACCCACCCCGAGCTCATGCGTCGTCTGTTTGAGCAGGAGGTGCCCGAGATCTATGAGGGCACCGTCCAGATCAAGTCGATCGCCCGCGAGCCCGGCCAGCGCTCCAAGGTCGCCGTCCATTCGCTCGACGACCGCCTGGATCCCGTGGGCGCTTGCGTCGGCCCTAAGGGCAGCCGTGTCCGCGCTGTCGTGGGCGAGCTCCGTGGCGAGCGCGTCGACGTCATCCTGTGGGATGCCGATCCGGCTGTCTACGTTGCCAACGCCCTGTCGCCTGCCAAGGTCACCCGCGTCCTCATCGACGAGGAGAAGGCCTACGCCGGCGTCATCGTGCCTGACGACCAGCTTTCGCTCGCCATCGGCAAGGAGGGCCAGAACGCCCGCCTCGCCGCTCGCCTGACCGGCTGGCACATCGACATCAAGTCCGAGACCCTTGCCGCCGACATCCTCAAGAACGTCCCCGTTCACGAGGAGCCCGCCGCCGACCTGATCGGTGACGAGGAGGACGACGACGTCCGTCGCTGCGAGTACGTGTCCGAGGACGGCGTCCAGTGCCGCAACCAGGCCCGCCCCGGCTCCCGTTTCTGCGGTGTCCACGACACCGACGCCTTCGATGATGCGGAGGACCTGATCTAGCGCGCGGTCGCGTCGGGCGGGTCCCGGCGCATCTCCCACGCTCGTTCAGTCTCTAGGCACCCAAGGTGCCAGAAAGGGTAGGTGAAGTCATATGGCAAAAGTCCGTGTGTCCACCCTGGCCAAAGAGTTCGGCATGACCTCCAAGGAACTGATGGGTCATCTCGCCGAAATGAAGATTCCCGCTAAGTCCGCTTCCTCCGCCCTGGAGGACGCCTACGTCGCCATGGTCCGCAAGCAGCTCGCCTCGGTGATCGAGGCCCGCGCCAAGGAAGTCGAGGCCGCCAAGCAGGCCGAGGAGGAGGCAGCCGCCGCCGAGGAGGCAGCGCGCGCCGCCGAGGCCGAGCGCGAGCGCATCGCCGCCGAGAAGGCACGCGAGGAGGAGCGCCGCCAGTTCGCCGCCGCCCAGGCTGCCGAGGAGGCCGCCCGTGCCGAGGCCGAGGCTAAGAAGAAGGCCGAGCAGGAGCGCCTTGCCCGCGAGAAGGAGGAGGCTGCCCGCGAGGCCCAGCGCCGCGCCGTCCCCGCTTCCGACTCCGGTTCGCGCTTCCGTTCGCTGCTTGACCAGATCGCCGCACAGGAGACCGTGCTCAAGGAGAAGAAGGACGCCGAGGAGAAGGCCAAGGCGGAGCGCGCCGCCGAGCGCGGTAACCGTCGTGGCGGCAATAACGACCGTCGCGGTGGCCGTCGTAACGATCGCAACGCCTCCGACAACAACTCCGAGCGCAACGCCTCCGAGAGCCGTCCGCACAGCCATCGCACCAACGCGAGCAACAACGTCGCTGCGGGCATGGACTTCCCCAACCCCGATAAGCAGGGCAAGGGCAAGAAGCGCAAGGGCGGTCACGGCAACGATGAGGACCACTACAGCCGCATGGCGCGTGAGGCCGAGGAGTACAGCCGCGAGAAGGTGCTCGAGGAGGCCCGCGCCGCCGTCGAGGAGGCCTCTCGCGAGTCCACCGGTCGCCGCAAGAAGCGCAAAGAGAAGCGCGAGCGCGAGGCTGCTAAGGCTCAGGAGGAGCGCAAGATTGAGGAGGCGCTGGCCCAGGGCGTGAACCCCGAGGAACTCGACGCCATCAAGGTCTCTCAGGGCGTTACCGTCCAGGAGCTTGCCGAGGCGCTCGACGTTCCGGCCAACGACATCATCAAGCGCCTGTTCCTGCTGGGCACGCCGCTCACGATGACGCAGTCCATGTCCGACGACCTCGTTGAGCTCGTTGCCGACGACCTGGGCCGTCAGATCAAGATCATCACCCCCGAGGAGGAGAACACCTTCTCGTTCTACGACGATCCCGCCGACCTTAAGCCCCGTGCCCCGGTCGTCACCGTCATGGGCCACGTCGACCACGGCAAGACGAGCCTGCTCGACGCCATCCGTCACACCGGCGTCGCTGCCGGCGAGGCGGGCGGCATTACCCAGGCCATCGGTGCTTCGCAGGTCATGATCAACGACCGCAAGATCACCTTCATCGATACCCCGGGCCACGCCACCTTTACGGCCATGCGTGCCCGTGGCGCCAAGGTGACCGACATCGTCATTCTGATCGTGGCTGCCGACGACGGCGTCATGCCTCAGACCATCGAGTCGATCAACCACGCCAAGGCCGCCGGCGTACCCATCGTCGTCGCCGTCAACAAGATCGATAAGCCGGGCGCCAACCCCGACCGCGTACGCCAGGAG
>CABUJL010000169.1 GCA_902491915.1 uncultured Collinsella sp. | reverse complement strand
CAACCCCTGGGATACCGAGCGCGTGCCCGGCGGCTCCTCGGGCGGCTCCGCTGCAGCCGTCGCCGCGGGCGAAGTCGCGCTCTCGCTGGGCTCGGACACCGGCGGCTCCATTCGCCAGCCGGCGTCGCTGTGCGGCGTGGTGGGCTTTAAGCCCACGTATGGCGCCGTGAGCCGTTACGGCGTGGTTGCCTTTGGCTCGTCGCTCGACCAGGTGGGACCCTTTGGCCGCACGGTCGAGGATGTCGCGCTGGCCATGAACGCGCTTACCGGTGCGGGACACGATCCGTACGACTGCACCAGCCAGGATTGCGCCGTCGACTTTACCGAGCACCTCAACGACAGCATCGAGGGCAAGCGCGTGGGCATCATCCCTGCGTTTATGGAGGCCGAGGGCCTGACGCCCGAGGTCAAGGCCGCTGTTCAGCGCGCCGCCCAGGAGCTGCAGAACCAGGGCGCCGAGCTGGTCGAGGTCGACCTGCCGCATCTGGACGCCGCCATCGCCGCCTACTACGTCATCGGCCCGGCCGAGGCGTTCTCCAACCTGGCCCGCTTCGACGGCATTCGCTACGGCTATCAGGAGGAGGGCTGCGCCAACCTGTCCGACCAGAGCTCGCTCTCGCGCGCCCATGGCTTTGGCGCCGAGGCCAAGCGCCGTCAGATGCTCGGCGCTTACCTGCTGAGCTCGGGCGTGTACGACAAGTACTACTACGCCGCGCAGAAGGCCCGCACGCTCATCACGCAGGACTACGACGCCGCGTATGCCAAGGTGGACACCATCCTCATGCCGGCCTCGCCGCGCACGGCCTTTAAGTTTGGCGAGATTAGCGACCCCACGCAGATGTACCTCTCCGACCTGTACACCATCTCGCTCAACATTTGCGGCAACGGCGGTATCTCGGTGCCGCTGGGCCTGGGCGAGGATACTCAGCTGCCCGTTTCTGCCCAGCTGGTTGGTCCGGCCTTTAAGGACCGTCAGCTGCTCACGTTTGCCCGCGCCCTGGAGCGCGGCTTTGCCGATGCCGCCACGGGTGCGCCCGCGCTTTCCGTTGCGCCCGATTTTGCCGGGAAGGGAGGCGAGCTGTAATGAAGGAGCTTTCCGAGGTCCTGCAGGATTGGGAGGCCGTGATCGGCCTGGAGATCCATACCGAGCTCACCGCACTCGATACCAAGATGTTCTGCAACTGCAAGCTCAGCCACGATGACGAGCCCAACGCCAACGTGTGCCCGGTGTGCCTGGGTCTGCCCGGCGCCCTGCCGGTGCCCAACAAGCGCGCCATCGAGAGCATCGTCAAGGCCGGTCTCGCCACCAACTGCGAGATCCAGCGCCACTCGATGTTCTACCGCAAGCACTACTTCTATCCTGACATGGCCAAGAACTTCCAGACCACGCAGGGCCCGGTCGCCTTTGCCATGTACGGTCATCTGGACCTGGACGTGACCGGTCGCGGTGCCGCCGAGCGCCCCGACTGCGCGTTTGGTGAGGCCGAGGCCCAGAGCCTGGCGAGCGCCTCGGCCAACGCCGAGGGCCTGTCCACGTCCATGACGTCGACCATGCGCGAGGGCAACCAGCGCGCCGGTCACCTGGCCAGCTACGATGCGTCCAACCTGCAGATGCCCGAGCGTCGCGAGGACGGTTCCTACACGGTGCCCATCCGCATCCTGCGCATCCACATGGAGGAGGACGCCGCCAAGATGGTCCATGTGGGCGGTGCCGAGGGCCGCATTACCGCCGCGGCCGAGTCGCTCGTCGACTACAACCGCTGCGGCACGCCTTTGATTGAGCTCGTCACCGAGCCCGACTTGCGTACGCCCGAGGAGGCTCGCCTGTTTATGGAGAAGCTCCGTCGCATCTTTGTGACGCTGGGCATTTCGGACTGCTCCATGGAGAAGGGCTCTATGCGTTGCGACGGCAACGTGTCGCTTCGCCGCCGCGGCGAGACCAAGCTGGGCACCAAGACCGAGCTCAAGAACCTCAACTCGTTTAAGAGCCTGCACGATGGCCTTGCCTACGAGATCTGCCGTCAGGCCGAGGTGCTCGAGGAGGGCGGCATTATCTACCAGGAGACCCGTCACTGGGAGCCTAGCCGCAAGCGCACCGTGGTTATGCGTGTGAAGGAGACGGCCGACGACTATCGTCTGTTCCCCGACCCCGATCTGGCGCCCTTCGATCTGGACGACGAGTTCATCGATCGCTGCCGCGGCGAGATCCCCGAGCTGCCCGATGCCAAGCGCGTCCGTTTTGAGGCCGACTTTGGCATTAAGGCGGCCGATGCCGAGCAGATCGCCGGCGACCCCGAGTTTGCCGACTTCTTTGAGGCTGCCGCTGCCGGTATGGCTGGCAAGGAGGTCCAGACGGTCGCAAACCTGCTGGTGAACGAGATGATCGCCTACCTTAAGGGTGCGGGCGTCTCGCTGGCCGAGTCCGGCATCGCGCCGGCCCAGGTGGCAGCGCTGGCCAAGCTGCTGGCGACCGATGCCATCAGCTCCAACCAGGCGCACGAGGTCTTTGAGGCCATGGCCCAGACCGGCGACGACCCCAACAAGATCGTCGACGAGCGCGGCATGCGTCAGGTGAGCGATGCCGGCGCGCTGCAGCCGATCGTGGACGAGGTGCTGGCAAACTGTGCCGATCAGGCGCAGCAGTATCGTGACGGTAACCAAAAGGTCATCGGCTTTTTGGTGGGCCAGTGCATGAAGGCGAGTCGCGGCAAGGGCAACCC
>CABUJL010000168.1 GCA_902491915.1 uncultured Collinsella sp. | reverse complement strand
CCGACATGGTGTTCATCACCTGTGGCGAGGGCGGTGGCACCGGTACCGGCGCTGCTCCCATCGTTGCCGATATCGCGATGAACGAGGTCGGCGCGCTGACCGTCGCCGTCGTGACCAAGCCCTTCACCTTCGAGGGCCGCAAGCGCAAGAAGAGTGCCGAGGAGGGCATCAAGACTCTCTCCGATTGCGTCGACACCATGATCGTTATCCCTAACGACAAGCTGCTCGACATCGCCGAGAAGAAGACCACCATGCTCGAGGCCTTCGCGATTGCCGATGGCGTTCTCTCCCAGGGCACCCAGGGCATCACCGACCTCATCACCGTCCCCGGTATCATCAACCTGGACTTCGCCGATGTTAAGACCATCATGAAGCAGGCCGGTACCGCCATGATGGGCATCGGTACCTCTTCTGGGGACACCCGTGCCGTCGACGCTGCTCAGCAGGCTATCTCCAGCCCGCTGCTCGAGAGCTCTATCGATGGCGCTACCCGCGTCCTGCTTTCTATCGCCGGTTCCAAGGACCTGGGCATCCAGGAGATCAGCGATGCTGCCGACGTTGTCGCCAACGCCGTCGATCCCGAGGCCAATATCATCTTCGGTACCGTCGTGGACGAGTCCCTGGGCGATCAGGTTCGTATCACCGTCATCGCTACGGGCTTCTCCGACTCCAACGTCAACCGTCAGGACGAGCTCTTTGCTGCTCAGCAGTCTCAGAGCAAGGCCGCTGCCTCCGCCGAGCCGCAGCGCACCGCTCCGGCCGCCAGTCCGGCTCAGGCCGCCCCGACCCGCAACGTCGGTGGCACCGAGCTTCCTAACTTCGGCAACGATCAGTTCGAGCTTCCCGACTTCCTGAAGCGCGGCAGCTTCTAATCGGTTGTTCTCAGCGTTTTGTATGGGGATGCGTCCATTTGGATGCATCCCTTTTTTGTTTCGCTTTTGTAAACGAAAGCCTCCAATCTCTTTACGTTCCCTTTACGTTTGCCCTTGGTGCAGCGGGTATCCTTTTAAGGAAGTATGACAGCCGCGTACATGCGGACTGCAGCGGCGATGCCGCGGTACTTGTGTTATTAGGAGGCTTTAGTATGGCAGCACGTGCGGACAGAGTTTCGCGTGTCGACCATGATGGAGTTACGTTGGTGGAGGGCACGACGTCAAATGTCCGTTTTGCCTTTACCGAGCGCACCGGTGGCGTTTCCGAAGAACCGTACTCCTCGCTCAACTTGGGCTCGCATGTAGGCGATGACCCCTTTTCCGTTCAAGAAAATCGTCGTCGTGCGCTTGATGCCATGGGAGCTGCCGAGTGCGAACACAACCTGCTTGTTCCCAATCAGGTACATGGGGATCGCATCGTTACGGTGACTTCGAACGGTGCTGATGATCTTGAGATCATTCGCGAACAGATTGCCGAGGGCTGCGATGGCATTGTGTGCACCGCGCGCGAGGTCCCCGTGCTGCTTTGCTTTGCCGATTGTGTGCCCGTGGTGCTGGTTGTCCCCGGTGGTTTCGCTGTCGTCCATTCTGGCTGGAAGGGCACGATAGCGCACATTTCCGCCAAGGCCTGCCAAGCGCTCTGCGAGGCAACAGGAAGCGAGGCGTGCGATGTCTCGGCATATATCGGCCCGCATATCCTGGGTGACGAGTACGAGGTATCGCAGGAGCTCATGGATCGCTTTGCCGCCGAGTTCGCATGCATCGATGCGAGCGCCTCTCGCATGCTTGATCTTTCTGCCGCGATTCGCGAGGCGCTTGAAGGCATCGGTGTCGCCACGGCAAATATCGTGGATACCGAGCTTTCCACCGTGCGTCAGAATGACCGTTTTTTCTCCTACCGTAACGAGGGCGGCACCTGCGGGCGCCATGCTGCGATCGGCGTGATGCTATGAGAAAGATCGTATCGCTCCTGAGCGCCGCGGTGCTCACGCTCGCGCTGTGCGCCTGCTCTTCGGAATCCTCCACCTCTTCCATTACTGTGGCTGGCTCCACGACGTGCCTTCCCATCGCCGAGATTGCTGCCGAGGGTTTTAAGGAGGAGACCGGCATCGACGTGCTGGTCTCTGGCCTGGGCTCATCTGCTGGCATCGAGGCCGTCAGCGCCGGCACGGCCGATATCGCCAGCTCCTCTCGTGGCCTCAACGCCGACGAACAGGACCTGGGTCTGACCCCGATCGTAATCGCGCACGACGGCATCGCGGTCATCGTGAATGAGGACAACCCTGTTGAGAACCTCTCGACCGAGCAGCTCCGCGATATCTACGCCGGCAAGATCACCAACTGGAAAGAGGTCGGTGGCGAGGACCTGAAGATTCAGGTTATCAACCGCGACGAGGCCTCCGGTACGCGTGAGGCTTTCCGCACTATCGTGATGGACGGCACGCCGTTCGATCGCCGTTCGGCCGTTCTTTCGGGTACGGGCCAGGTGCGCGATGTCGTGTCCCGTTCGCGTGGGGCCATCGGCTACATTTCGCTGGGCTTCGTCGATAGCCTCAACGCCAAGACTTCGGTCAGGGCCGTCTCGGTCAATCATGTTGAGGCCTCCGAGAAGACGGTTGCAAGCGGGGGATATCCCATTTCGCGTGACCTCTACTTCTTTGTGAAGGGAACGCCTTCCAAGCAGGCTCAGGATTACATCGACTACGTGACGTCCGAGAAGATGGACAAGCAGATTCGCGAGGCGGGCTTTATCCCCGTCACCAATGACGGGAAGGGGAGTGAGTAGCATGGAAGCACAGGAAAGCCCCCGGACTGAGCAGACGGCTCAGGCACCCAAGAAGCGTGAGCTGGCGCTGGTATCGCGTAGCACTTATCTCA
>CABUJL010000167.1 GCA_902491915.1 uncultured Collinsella sp. | reverse complement strand
TCGACACCCTGCGCCGCCACGCCAAGGGCATGATCTGCACCAGTGCCTGTATCGCGGGCATCATCCCCAAGTACATCGACCGCGGTGACATGGAGGGTGCCATCAAATGGGCCGAGACCTTCCGCGACACCTTCGACCCCGGTGACTTTTATATCGAGATCCAGGAACACGGCATTACCACCGATAACGGCCTGACCGACGAGCAGATGGATCGCACGCTCATCGACATCGCCAAACAGGTGGGCGTCAAGGTCATCGCCACTAACGACTTCCACTATCTGCGCCGCGAGGACGCGCCGGTGCAGGACGTCATCATGTGCATCGGCATGAACGCCAAGGTCGACGACCCCAACCGCATGCGCATGACCGGCTCGGAGTTCTACATGAAGACCGAGGAGGAGATGCGGGCGATGTTCCCGTATTGCCCCGAGGCCTGCGACAACACGCTCGAGATCGCCGACAAGTGCTACGTCGAGCTGGACTGGGACTCCATCATCCTGCCGCGCTTCCCGTTGCTCGACCCCGGCGAGACGCACGAGAGCCAGTTCCGCCGCGAGTGCGAGAAGGGCCTGCGCCAGCACTACGGCGACGACTGGGCCACGCGCGAGATCGGCGGCGTCAACATCAAAGAGCGCTTTGAGTACGAATACAAGGTCATTTGCGACAAGGGCTTTGCCGCCTACTTTTTGATCGTTGCCGAGTACGTGCAATGGGCCAAGGACAACGGCATCGGCGTCGGCCCCGGCCGTGGCTCGGCCGCCGGCGCTATCGTCGCCTACGCCATGAACATCACCGCGTTCGACCCGCTCGAGAACGGCCTGATGTTCGAGAGGTTCCTGTCCCCGCAGCGCACCGAGATGCCCGATATCGATATGGACTTCGACGATGAGCGGCGCCTCGAGGTCGTGGAGCACGTTCGCCAGCTCTACGGCCCCGAGAAGGTCACCCACGTCATCACCTACTCGACCATTAAGGCCAAGCAGGCCATCAACGACGCCGCGCGCGTGCTGGACTATCCGGTCTACATGGGCCAGCGCCTGTCCAAGATGGTCTCGAGCGACCCCAAGGTCAAGCTCAAGCAGGTGCTCGAAAAGCAACCCGGCAAAGAGGATCTGTTTAACCCCGACTTTGCCGAGGCCTATAAAAAGGATGACGACGCCCGCCGCATCATCGACACGGCACTCTCGATTGAGGGCCTCACCCGTGGCGAGGGCGTGCACGCGTGCGCCGTTCTGATCTGCCGTGACCCCGTCAACGAGCACGTGCCCACCAAGCTCGACACCAAGGGCGGCGTCGAGATTACCCAGTACGAGGGCCATACCGTTGCCGACATGGGCCTGCTCAAGATGGACTTCCTGGGCCTGCGCACGCTGACGGTTATCTCCAAGGCCAAGGCCAACATAAAAAAGAACTTCGGTATCGACATCAAAGAGGAAGAGATCCCCTTTGACGATCCCGAGATCTTTAAGCTCATGGGTTCCGGCCACACCGCCGGCGTCTTCCAGGTCGAGTCCGCCGGCATGACGGCTACGATCAAGAACATGAAGCCCACCGAGTACAAGCATGTCGTAGCATTGATCGCCCTGTACCGCCCGGGCCCGCTGGGCGCCGGCATGGTCTCGTCCTACATCAACCGTATGAACGGCAAGGAGCCGGCGGTCTCCTACGACGACCGCCTGGACGACATCCTGGGCGAAACCTACGGCACCATGGTCTACCAGGAGCAGGTTATGCTCATCTCCGTTGAGATGTGCGGCTTCTCCAAGGGCGAATCGGACTCGCGTATCCGTAAGCCCGTGGCTAAGAAAAAGATCAAGCTGCTCACGTCGACGGTGCTCCACTGGGAGGATGGCTCGGACGAGACCACCTACGACCACTGGATGAACGGCGCTATCAAGAACAACTACACGCGCGAGGTCGCCCAGAAGATTTGGGACGATGTTCTCGAGTTCGCGTCCTACGCCTTTAACAAGTCGCACTCCGCTGGCTACGCCATCCTGGTTATGCAGACGGCGTGGCTCAAGGCGCATTATCCGCACGAGTACATGGCGGCCGTTCTGACGTCCTATACGGGCAAGACCGACAAGATCGTTCACTACGTCTCGGCATGCCGTCACGACGGCATCCCCGTGCTTTCGCCAGATGTCAACGAGTCCGGTACCGAGTTCACGGCTACCAAGGAGGGCGTGCGCTTTGGTCTGGCCGGCATCCGCGGCGTGGGCACCGGCGTGGCGCAGGCGATTATCGCCGAGCGCGAGGCGGGCGGTCCGTTTAAGACGCTGCACGACTTTGTCGAGCGCGTGGACTCGAGCCAGGCCAACCGTCGCGTGATCGAATCGCTCATCAAGGCAGGCGCCTTCGACTCCACGGGGTATCCGCGCCGCCAGATGATGCACTTTGTGGACAAGAACAACCCCGAGAACATCATCGATGCCGCCGTGAAGCGCCAAAAGGATCGCGCGAGCGGCCAGACGTCGTTCTTCGACATGTTCGGCGATGTTGAGGGCTCGGGCTTTGAGGTGAGCGTGCCCGATCCGGACGGCCAGGAGTGGGACCGCCACCTTAAGCTGAGCCAAGAGAAGGAGGTTCTGGGCATCTATGTCTCGGACCACCCGCTGCGCCCGTTTGAGTATGCGCTAGCCAAGGCGCGCGACTTCTCGTTCTCGCAGATCGACACCGGCTACGAAGTTCAGAATCCTACGGGCGGCACCATCAACCAGGAGATTCCTGAGGGCAAGGCGCTGTGGTGGGCCGGCATGGTCTCGAGCGTGTCCAAGCGCGTGACCAAAAACGGCGACCCCATGGGCATCGTGCAGCTCGAAGACATGGAA
>CABUJL010000166.1 GCA_902491915.1 uncultured Collinsella sp. | reverse complement strand
GTCCTCGACCATGGCCTCGAGCTCCTCCATGCGGTTGATGCGGGAACGGATGGTGACGAAGTTGGTCAGCATGCCGCCGAGCCAACGCTGGTTGATGTAAGGCATGTTGGCGCGCTCAGCGGCGTTCTTGACGGCCTCCTGAGCCTGCTTCTTGGTGCCGACGAACAGCACGTTGCCGCCCTTGGCGACGTTCTTGACAAAGGTGTAGGCCTGGTCGGCGTCGAGGATGGTCTGCTTGAGGTCGAGGATATAGATGCCGTTGCGCTCACCGAAGATGAACGGCTTCATCTTGGGGTTCCAGCGACGGGTCTGGTGACCGAAGTGGCAGCCGGCCTCGAGCAGGGTGCGGATATTAATCTTGGTAGCCATGTTAAACCTCCTGTGGTTTGCCTCCGCGCGGGGTCATCCTCCAAAACCAACCCGGACATGTGCTACCAAAGCCCGGGCACCACGGTATGAAGTAGCCGCGCGTGCGTGATAAAAACCTGTTGCCGTGAAGCAACCCGATGAATGATAGCAGGATTGCCTCTTTCTGCCAACCCGCAATCAAAACCACACACCTAAGCGCAACGCGAGCCGTCCAGCTTACTCGCCCCGGGGATGGGCCTGGGTCACGGCGCGCTTAAGCCGGTCGGGCGTGAGATGCGTGTAGATCTGCGTCGTGGACAGGCTCGCATGCCCCAGCAGCTCTTGAACCGAACGCAGATCCGCGCCGCCCTCAAGCAGATCGGTCGCAAACGTATGACGCATCGCATGAGGCGCGATGTCGGCCGGAATGCCGGCGCACGTCGCCAGCATATGGAACCGTCGCCTGAGCATAGCGGCACTCATGCGATTACCGCGCGCAGAAATAAACAGCGGATGCAGACCGGCTGCGGCGTCGCGGTGCTTTGCCTGCGCGAGCAACTCCGGTCTCCCCTCCTCGACATAAGTGCGCGTCGCCTCGAGCGCGCGTCGATACAGAGGAACAATACGCTCCTTGCTCCCCTTGCCCCATAACCGCAGTGTACGCTCGGACCATGAGATGGATCCCACATTGAGCGCCGAAAGCTCCGAGATGCGGGCGCCCGAGGCATAGAGCAGCTCGAGCATCGCCGCATCGCGCAGTCCCGCGGGCGTCGAGGTATCAGGCGTCTTGAGCAGCGCCTCGACCTGCTGAGTCGTAAGGACGCCGGGCAGGTCGCGCGGCAGCTTGGGCGACGCGATCGCCGAGACCGCATCACCCTCGACAATCCCCTCGGCAGCCATCCAACGGTAGAGCGACCGAATAGCCGACAAATGTGCCGCAAGGGTGCGAGGCGCCACCTGCTCGCGCGAAAGCTCGGCCAAATACGTGCGGACGGTACGCACGTCGGCCGCACGCGCATCGACACCCGTACGCTCGCACCAGGCAGCAAAGCGCTCCAACCGCGATCCATAGGCAGTCACCGTATTGGGAGAGAGCCCCTCGACACGTGCGATATAGGCGATAAACGAGTCGACGGTATCGTACAGGTCAAAGGCTATGACCGGTCGCCTCCAAACAAGTCGGAACGCGTGGCCAAGTAGGCATCGAGGGCCTCGAGGGCGCGATCCGCATATGCCTGGTAGCGGTCGCGCTTACTGCGGCGCTTGCCGTCCTCGAGCGGCGGTACCAGGCCAAAATTGACATGCATGGGCTGGTAGCCAACGGTTGCCGGATCGGTCGCATAGCCCACGAGCGCGCCCAGGGCGCCCACACGAGGAAGCTCCACAGAAGCCGCACCGATAGCCTCGGCATAGGTGTTAAGCGCGGCAAGCAGACCGGTCGCCACCGCTTCCATGTACCCCTCGGTGCCGGTGATCTGACCGGCGAGGCGCACACCCGTGCCAGGCACGGCAAAGGTGCCGTCAAGAACGTGCGGCGCATCGACAAAGGTATTGCGGTGCATGACGCCATAACGGAAGAACTCGGCATTCTCCAGACCGGGAACCATGTGGAAGACACGCTTCTGCTCACCAAAAGTCAGATTTGTCTGGAAGCCCACCAGGTTATAGGCGGTCTTTTCCTTGTTCTCGGCGCGCAGCTGAATCGCCGCCCAGGGACGACGTCCGGTTCGCGGGTCGGTGAGGCCGACTGGCTTCATGGCGCCAAATCGGATAGCATCCTTGCCAGTGCGGGCGACTTCCTCGGCAGGCTGACAGGCCTGGAACAGGTCGCCACCCTCAAAGTCCTTGAGCACCACGCGGTCGGCGGTGGTAAGTGCCTCGATAAAGGCCTCGTACTCCTCCTTGTTGAGTGGAGCGTTGAGATAGTCGCCGCTCCCCTGCTCCTCGTAGCGCGACTGCGAGAACAGCACGTCCATATCGAGCGTGGAGGCATCGACGATTGGCGCAGCAGCGTCAAAGAACGCCAAGGCGTCGCCACCGACGAGCTTCATGACCTCTTCGCTCAATGCTGGAGAACACAGCGGGCCCGCGGCAATGACCACGTGGCCCTCGGGAATCTGCGTGACCTCGCCATGCACGACCTCAATATTGGGTCGGGCGGCAACCTCGGCCTCGACAAGCTCGGAAAACGTAACGCGGTCGACCGCCAGGGCACCGCCGGCGGGAACGGCCGCGCGGTGGGCACAATCGAGCAAGACCGAGCCCATGCGCTCAAGCTCGGCCTTCAGCAAACCCGCCGCAGAGTCCGGACGGGTCGACTTAAACGAATTGGAGCAGACGAGCTCGGCCAGATGATCGGTATGGTGGGCCGGGGAGCTCACCTGGGGGCGCATCTCGCACAGTTTTACGGCAAAACCACGGTCTGCCAGCTGGATCGCGCATTCCGAACCCGCCAGACCGCCACCGATAACCGTCACCTGATCGAACTGCATCTGCAAACACCTTTCTAATTGACACGTTTTCCATTGTGACCGAAGGGCGTCTGG
>CABUJL010000165.1 GCA_902491915.1 uncultured Collinsella sp. | reverse complement strand
GGCTGCGGGGTCTTTGTTGCGTTCGTACAAGCAACCCAACATATATAGCTGAATTTGGATGGGAGGGGCTTGCTGCTGTTGGGAGGCATTGAAGCGCGAGTGACACTTTGGGATGCGTGGCGCCTTGGGTTGGGGCGATGCCTTGGGATGAGCTTCTTGCTTAGCTGAAGAGGGGCTTTATGGCTGATAGGTAGTCTTTGGCTACGTCGGCTTTGTCTGCTTGGAAGTTGTGCCAGGCCCACCATTGGACGGTGGCTACGAAGCTTGAGGCTATGTGGTGTAGTAAGAAACTGCGGTCCATGGTGCCAGCGGGGCCTGTGGAGTCGGCGGGGACGGTTTCGGCTGCTCGTGACATGATGGTCTTGCGTAAGCAGTCGGCGAAGACGCGGGAGCCGGCGCCGGCTACGAGGGCTCGAACGCCCTGGCGGCGCTCCCAGAGGTTGTTGAGGATATGCTCGACCTGCACGAGTGGGTCGTCGAGCGGTGTGCCATCGTCGTCGAGGGCGTGGGTGCAGATGTCGCTCACGAGCTCGGACAGTAGGTCATCTTTGCTCTTAAAGAGGCCGTAGAATGTCGCGCGGCCTACGTGGGCGCGAGCGATGATGTCGCCGACAGTGATCTTGCCGTAGTCCTCCTCGCGAAGGAGCTCGGAAAACGCCGTGACAATAGCGGCGCGGCTTTTTTCTTTGCGGGCATCCATGGCTATGCATCCACTTGAACAAGCAGGCAACGGAGCGTGCCGGAGCAACCCTCGTAGGGACGCTTGCCGGCGCCGTAGCCGACGGCTTCGATGCGGTAGCGTGCCGGCAGGTGCTCGGACGTGCGCAGCGCGGTGACGATGGCGGCGCCCGTGGGCGTCACGAGCTCGCCGGCGACCGGTGCGGGCGTGAGGGCGATATTGCCTGCTTGGCATAGGTTGACGACGGCGGGCACCGGGATGGGCATAAGGCCGTGGGCACAGTGGATGGTGCCGTGACCCTCGGAGAGCGACTCGACGACAATGTCCTCGATACCCAGGTCATCGAGACAGATGGCGACCGAGCAGATGTCGACGATGGAGTCGATGGCGCCTACCTCGTGGAACATGACGGTCTCGGGCGTTTTGCCGTGGGCCTTGGCCTCGGCGGCGGCGAGCGCGGTAAAGATGGCGAGCGCGCGGCGCTTGGCGCCATCGCTTAGCTGCGAGCCATCGATAATGGCGGTGACATCCGCCAAAGAACGGTGGTGATGGTGGTGGGTGTGGTGATGATCCTCGTGCTCATGGGCGTGGCCCTCATGGTCGTGCTCATGGCAGTGCTCGTGTTCGTGCCCGCCATGATCATGATGGTGATGCTCATGCTCATGCCCGTGCTCGTGCTCGTGCGTGTGCTCGACAGCTGTTTCGTTGCCGTAGAGCCAGGCCATATCGTGGTCGTGGTTCTCGAGTCCCTCTGCAAGCTGGACGTCGAAATCGCAGGCGTCGATGCCATGCTTGTTTGCACGCGTGACGGCGATCGTAAAGCCGTCGACCGGCAGTGTGGCGAGCTGTTCGCGCAGGTGCTCCTCGCTGGCACCCAGATCGAGCAGGGCCGCGACGGTCATATCGCCGCTGATGCCTGAGGTGCCGTCGATGATAAGCGTGTGCTGATGATTGGACATGGAATGCTCCTTAGCGGGCGCGGGGTGTGCCGGCGGTCAGATGATTGATAAGACTTGCCTGGTAGGCGGCGCCAAAGCCGTTGTCGATATTGACGACCGAAACGCCGCTGGCACAGGAGTTGAGCATGGCGAGCAGTGCAGCTACGCCACCAAAACTTGCGCCGTAGCCAACGCTGGTGGGAACGGCGATGACCGGACAGCTCACCAGACCGCCGATAACGCTCGCCAGCGCGCCCTCCATGCCGGCGATGGCGATGACCACCTGCGCCTGAGCAAGCTCCTCGGCATGCGCGAGCAGACGGTGCAGGCCGGCGACACCCACGTCGTAGAGGCGGTCGACCTCGTTGCCATAGAACTCGGCCGTCAATGCGGCTTCCTCGGCGACGGGCAGGTCGCTCGTACCGGCGCAGGCGACGACAATGCGTCCGTTGCCGGTAGGGGAGGGCTTGCCGCCCACGAGGGCGAGCTGTGCGTCCAGGACATATCCCAGGTCGATGTCGTTGTCGAGAAGCTCAGCGGTGCGCGCGGCTTTTTCGGCATCCAAGCGTGTGACCAGGATGCGCTTCTGGTCTGCATCGAGTAATGCTTTGATAATGGCAGCAATCTGCTCGGCGGTTTTACCGGCACCGTAGACAACCTCGCCGGCTCCCTGGCGCACTCCGCGCGAAAGATCGAGCTGCGCAAAGCCCAAATCGGCGGTCGGAGCCGTCTGGATGCGCGTAAGGGCGACGGCCGGGGTGACTGTTCCGTCGGCAACATCGCTCAGCAACTGCTCAAGATTTCGCTTATCCATATATGTTCCCTTCGACGGCGCAAAGTCTAGCACTCAAAGGGTATGTTTCCGAACACTAAGACAAAATTGTTCGGAAACTATAGGACAGACTGATTCAATTGTTAGACGGATCGGCTAGTCGCGCAGGATGATGTCCATAGCGAGCATCAGGTTGCGCTCGTCGATGGTAAACGGGGCGGCTTCGCGCGTCTTGGGCTTGGCGCAAAACGCGATGCCCGTGCCTGCGGCCTGAATCATGGGGATGTCGTTGGCGCCGTCGCCGATTGCCACGGTGTGTGCCATATCGACGCCACACTCAACCGCCCAATCCAGCAGCTGGATGAGCTTGGACTCCTTGGTCACGATGTCTGCCGCCAGCTTACCGGTGAGCTTGCCGTCCACGACCTCCAGGCGGTTAGCGAGGCAAAAGTCGATGCCCGCGGCGGCCACGATCTTATCGGCGACCTCGTGAAAGCCACCGCTTACCACGCCG
>CABUJL010000164.1 GCA_902491915.1 uncultured Collinsella sp. | reverse complement strand
CCCCGTGCGAAGAAGTACTATACGGGAACTCGGACGGCGATGCAAGGACAATTTTTGAAAAACTTTTCGCGACGTCCCGGTGGCCGAACGGGAAGGCGGCGGCATGTGCCCGCGGGGAGCTTTACGGCCAGGACGACGGCCAGCGGGTAAGTACCGGAAGTAAACCAAACGCTGACCAAAAAAACGGAAGATAACGTCAGTAAATGAAGCGCGCACGTGAAGCGCGTTCAAAAAACGGCGTCTCGGACAACATGGATTCGATTGTGATGTCAGTTTTGATGCCATCTTTGGTGTCAAAAAGAAAAAGGCCAGAGGCTTAACACCTCTGACCTGCGCTTTAGATGGTGGGCGATACAAGATTCGAACTTGTGACCCCATCCGTGTGAAGGATATGCTCTACCCCTGAGCCAATCGCCCGTCGCCTTTCGGCAAAAGAGATACTATCATAGCCGCGCGTGGTTTACCAAGTACTTTTTGCCCACGATTTTAAATTAGTGGGCGTTGGCCGCTCTGGCGCAGTCCAAATAAACAGCAAACCAGCAGCTCAACGCGCCTTTATCGCTTGATCCACGAGGTCTCGGGGCGGCAGATGAGTCGCGCATTGTTGTAGGCCATCTCGAGCGTGAGACAGGTGCGCGCGGCGTAGAAGCCGTCCTCGCGTTGGATGGTCAGCGCCAGCTCGGGCTTGTCGCCGGTTAGGCACAGCGGCAGAAGCAGTTGAATCCGGCCACCGTAGAACTGCGGCACGGCGAGCGTGTAGTTGGCGGCGGCGCGGCGGGCGGCCTCGACGACGGCGCCCTCAAAGGCGCGGCGCAGCAGCAGCGAGTTGCCCTCCCCCATCAGGCTGGCGGGGATGCGCGTGAGGTTTTCCTCGTCGCCCAGGATGTGGTCGATGTTGGAGCGGATCGGCAGACGGTAGTCAAAGACCAGCTCGGAGGGGTCCTCGGTAAAGCGCACACGGCACGGCAGGTACTCAAACGAGACCAGCATGGGGTCGCTTTCCTTAAAGAAGCCCTTCAAAAACCAGCGCTGGCGCGCGTCGGGCCTGGTGTTGGGCTCAAACAGGCCGTAGATGGTCTCGTAGCGGCGCGTGTACAGGCCGGTGTTGAACAGGCAGCGGTCGCCGTCGAACACCAACGGCAGGTTGGACGGCGCGGTCTGGTTCACGTCGCGTTCGGTCAGAAACACCGCGCGGCTAAACGAGAACGACAGGTAATTCTTAAGGATACGGTTGTTGGGACCCCAGTCCTCGGGATCGGCGAGGTCTACCAGGCGGTCGTAACAGGGCTCGGGGCAAAACGCAAAGTCGTAGACATTGCTGCACAGGGTGTTGGGGATCTCCATGTGGCGTCCAATCCAATTGATAGCTGGCGGGCGGATGCTTTGATTCTATACGGGCGACACGTCGCCGGTACGCGCAACGCAATTGCATCGAGGTTTTTTGGCGAGTTAGGCCATCGCGGGCGTCGATCGTGCAGCCGTCGACCACCAGCGCTTGGGATACCAAAGGAGCCGCGTCAGCCAAGGCTGCATCAGCTCTGGCGCTGTCTGAAGATACGCAACGCTTTCTCTAGCTCAGGAATATCATCGACGATAACTTTCCATGCAAGGGATCGATCGACTTCTCGATATCCATGTGCTACGTATCCATGTGCTACGAAATTTCGAAAACCCCCAATATCGTTCCAAGGATACTCCGGAAAAGCCGATTGGATCTCATCGGAAAGATGGAGTGCATCCTCGGCGATTCTGTAGACGGGGCTCATGATCGCGTCGTAAGCAAGCTCACCTTCCTCGCTCCGATCGCTAACGAAAGAGTTTTCCGTGGCATCAAAATAATCGATTCGTCTAGCCAGAGTTTCGCAATCGGAAAGAATGACCCCGATGAGCTCCTCGTCCCGTTTACGCCGCTTCATAGAGACGCACCTCATCCTTTTCAATGCTCTTGCGAAATGCAGGGCGCATATGCTCGGGAGGGTTGGTGACAATCTCAACATCTCGCCCGAGCTCTTCTTCGAGCTCAAGGGAGAGTTCGTATAGCGTGCCGAACGTCATTGTTTCACCGCAGACAAGACGCAAATCAATATCGCTATCTGGCGTTTGCTCGCCACGGGCGAAGGAGCCAAATAGGTATGCCTCGCGGACGTCGTAACGAGACAGCACACGAGAAACAGCAGCGGATATGTCGACAAGCGTAATCATGTCTCAATTTTACTTACCGATTGAAAGGATGGCAATCGCCATGCGCCCGTTCCACAGGCCGGTGATTAGAGAGGGGCTGTATCCGGTAGTATGCGGCAAAATCTGAAGATGCCATACGCGAGGGAGATTGGCAAAGTCTCTAACCGTGGTATTGTTGACAAAAATCGGGTTGTGCTCAGGGATTGCTAATTTTTCCTCGCGCTTCCGAAATATAGGCATTTTGGCAGCGATCTGAGGTGCCTTTGAGCGCCATGCCGATGTCGCCGAGCCAAGAGCAATTGGTTAACGGACAAGCTGGGGCACGCGTTCTAGTATTTCAATAGCCAATGCCGAGGGGACACGTTAAGATGAAGCCAGTAAACCCGCCCGGCCCCTGCTTAGCATGCACACTGGCGGGTCTTTTTTTTCAAATTCTAGGAGCCGAGATGAAGTACGAGAAGCCATTCCTCACCTACGACGAGCAGGCGGACCTGCTGATCTCGCGCGGCCTCATGGCAGACCGAGAAGAACTCGTCGGCAAGCTCGAGCGCGTGGGATAACAGCAGGCACGCTCGGAGTTAGCGCCAAGGTGGCCGAATCCTGGCTCGTGGCGCTCAACACTGTGAGGAACTGCTGTGCCCACCATAGCCGCCTCTGGAACAAGACGCTCGGCACCAAACCCATGATCCCAAGGGATGACACCGCCTGGCACGAGCCCCACGAGGTCGGCAACCACAAGATGTT
>CABUJL010000163.1 GCA_902491915.1 uncultured Collinsella sp. | reverse complement strand
GTACGGCCACAATTGCCCCATGAATTCAAAACGAGGCAGATAATCATTCAGTCGGGAGCCAACGTATGGCCACACGAGATGAAAACGGCAGAAGCGTGAGTAGTAACCTCTCGCGGTACCATCGATCACCTGGCTTGGTACCGGCGATCAGCAAAAGGCGGTACCGCGAGTAGGCTGTCTCGGTACCGCTAATCAGCGCGCCTCTTCTTGGCGAAGTACTCTCGCATGTTCGGCCCCTCGAGATCTATGTAGCGGGCACCGGTTGCGATGCGGTTGAGGATCGAGTCCGCCATCAGCTCGCCCTCGATGCGCAGGTACCACTCGTTCGGCTCGAGCTGCGAGGCGATGACGGTCGCGCGGCGGCCCTCGCGCGCCTCCATGATCTCGAACAGGTCGACCGAGTTCTGCGTCGATATCGGCGTCGTCATGAAGTCGTCGACCAACAGGAGCGCGACGGACTTGTAGGCGTCCATCTTCTCGAAGTAGCTGCCGTCCTTGGCGGCGCGGGCCCGGTTCAAATCGTCGCAGATGTCGGCGAGGCGCGTGTAGCGCACGGGTATCAGCCTGCGGCACGCCGCGTTGCCGAGAGCCTGAACGACGAAGCTCTTGCCGCAGCCGGTTTTCGAGATGACCACGACGACCTCGCTCTCGCCGATCCACTCGCATCGGGCGAGGCGGTTGATACGGTCCTTGGCGAGCGTCCGGTCGGGCAGATAGACGACGTCCTCGACGCATGCCGAGGGATCCTTGAAGCGCGCGTCCTTGACGAGCTTGGCCACCTTGCGCTCCCGCCTGGCGGCGGCCTCCGCGTCGATGAGCATCTCCATCTTCTCCTCGAAGGTGAACCGATCGTACGACTCGTCCTCCACCATCTCGCGCAGCTTGTCCCCCATGGCCTTTATCCTGAACTGTCTGAACAGCTCGAAGTGCTCTTCGGTAAGCATCCTACTCGCCGCCTCTCTTGTAGGCGTCCGCGCCGCGCAGGCGGCCCGCCGATTTGGCGCGGTCCACCAGCTCGCCGGAGCCTGCGGCCCCGACGGGGCGCCCCTTGGCTCGCTCCTCGGCGTCGGACGACTTGATGGCGAGGATCGCGTTCTTGAGGCCGGTGTAGCTGGGAAGCGCCGAGGCCGCGTTCAGCTTGGCACAAGCGCGCTCGAGCAGCGCCGGCGCGTACGTCTTCGACAGCCCGAGGATGTTGCGGCAGGAGACGAACGACTGCTCGACGATCGCGCGGCTGGCGAGGACGCGCTCGATCGCCGATGCGGTCTCGGGGCCGACGCGCCTCGCCCACGACGCGAACCGCTCCGGCGACCACGGGTCGTCCAGTGCGGCATGGTTCTCGGGCATGTGCTCGACGTTGGTCGAGTACTGCCCCTTGCGGCCGTGAAGCCTCGGGTGCACGGCGACCACCGCCCCGCCGTGCATCACCGCGACCGACGACGAGGTCAGCTTCACGTCGACCTGCTCGCCGATGAGCGAGTGGTCGACGGAGTAGTGCATGTAGTCGACGGTGACGTGGTAGTCCGGGGCCACCTTGGCGCTGCGCCACTCGCACATCTCGTAGCGCTCGGCGGGAAGGGGCATCAGGTGCATGCGCTCCTCCTCGAACACCGAGTCGCGCGAGCCGTCCTTGGCGGAGAACGGCCGGGAGTTGAGCCATGCCACCTTCTCCGCGCAGAACTCGTTGAACTCGTCGATGGTATAGAATGTCATCTCGCCGGACGGCCCGATGATCCAGCGCTCAACCAGGTCGACGCACGATTCGGCCACGCTCTTGTCGCGCGGCCGACGGACCCGGGCGGGCAGGACGGCCGCCCCGTAGTGCTCGGCGAAGCGCTCGTACTCCCTGTTCACGAGCGTGACCCGCGGGGCTGCGGCCCGATCGGTCGCCGTGGCGGCGTTGTCGGGCACCCACATGCGCGGAACGCCGCCGAACTCCTCGAACGCGTGGATCTGGCCCTCCTGCCAGGATTTCTGCCTCATGTCGCAGAAGCCCTCCGCCCAGAACTTGTCCGAGAAGGGCAACGTGACGACCAGGACGTAGACCTTGGTCCTGGTTCCCAGCAGCTTGTCGGTGAGGTGGGCGACGTCGCCGGCCCAATCGATGAAGCACTTGGCCCCCGGCTCGTGGGAGAAGTGCCTGGTCGCGCCCATCTTGCCTGCGGCGTCGGCGAACATCTCGCAGAACGTCTGGTAGGCGTAGGCGAGCTTCCCCTCCGCCGCGGCGCGCTCGCAGTACTCGAGCCAGAAGAGCTTCACCGGCAGCTTCCGACTCATTTTCTTGCGCTCGACCAGCGCCGCCATGTCGGGTCTCAGGTAGGCGTCGTTCGGACGGCGCTCCTCCTTGGCGAAGAACATGTCATCGACCGCGTCGGCGTCCATCGAGCTCACGGCGTCGAACGTCAGGCCGCATTCGCGCATCACCTTGGCGCCGGCGGAGACGTCGCGCTTGCTGACGTGAAGCGCGGCCGCGATGTCCGACTGGGTGGCCCCTCCCTTGGCCAGCATCAGGAGGATTTTCTTGTTCTTGGACATAGGCATCGTGCCCCTTTCCATGAAAGCGAGCCCCGGATTGGGCTCGCGACATGGAATTCTAGGCTCGATGGGCGGCGGTACCAATTTATCTTACCCAGGGTACCAAGCCCGCTGACTGGCGGTACCAGATTCTGCTGATTGTTGGTACCGGAGAGGGTTACTACTCACCGCGGGACGAAGGGCCTTGTGAAAGTGCCGGAGTCGCCGGTTCCCTCGTTGACCAGTTTCTTGACGGCGGTCAGGGCAGGAGCGTCCTCCACCTCTGTCGTCACCTCTGCCTTCTTCTCCCCGTTCGCAGTCACCGCGTTGGTGATGTCGTTGTCGGTGGCCTTGACGGTATAGGAGTAGGATACGGTGACGGTCTCGCCGACGAGCAGGCCTTGGAGCGTTGCGTTGGAGAAGTCCGCTGCGCCGCTGAGGTTGCTCTCAACGGT
>CABUJL010000162.1 GCA_902491915.1 uncultured Collinsella sp. | reverse complement strand
CCGAGTGGCCCATCAAGATTCACGGCGTCGTGCGCGCCCGTGGCGAGGAGACCACCAACACCAAACTCGCGACCGGCGAGATCGAGGTCCTGACCGACCACGCCGAGGTACTCAATACGTCCGTCACCCCGCCTTTCCAGATTGAGGACGGCATCGAGACCAGCGAGGACACCCGTCTGCGCTATCGCTATCTGGACCTCCGCCGTCCCGAGATGATGGCTAACCTCAAGCTGCGCTCCGACTTTACCTTTGCCATTCGCGAGGCGCTGCACAACCGTGAGTTCATGGAGGTCGAGACGCCCTCCCTGTTTAAGTCCACGCCCGAGGGCGCCCGTGACTTCATCGTCCCCAGCCGTATTCAGCCGGGCAACTTCTACGCCCTGCCGCAGTCCCCGCAGCTCCTGAAGCAGCTGCTCATGGTCGGTGGCGTCGAGCGCTACTACCAGGTTGCCAAGTGCTTCCGCGACGAGGACCTGCGTGCCGACCGTCAGCCCGAGTTCACCCAGGTCGATATCGAGATGTCCTTCGTGGACCAGAATGACGTCATGAGCGCGCTCGAGGAGGTCCTGGCCGACGCCTTCGGCCGCATGGGCGTCGAGATGCCCACGCCGCTGCGTCGCATGGACTACTGGGAGGCCATGGACACCTATGGCTCCGACAAGCCCGATACCCGCTATGGCATGCACCTGGTCGACCTGACCGACATCTTTGCCAACTCCAAGTTCAAGGTCTTTGCGACTGCCGCAAACGAGGAGGGCTCTGCCGTCAAGGCCATTAACGCCAAGGGCGCCGGTGCCTGGGCACGTGCCAAGATCGATAAGCTCGCCGGCGTGGCCTCCACGTTTGGCGCCAAGGGTCTGGCCTGGATCGCCTTCCGCGAGGACGGCTCTATCAACAGCCCCATCGTCAAGTTCTTCTCGGACGAGGAGATGGCCGCTCTGCGCGAGCGCATGGACGTCGAGCCCGGCGACCTTGTGATGTTCGCCGCCGGCCCGCGCCTGCTCTCCGACGAGATCCTGGGCGGCATGCGTTCCCACATGGCCAACGCGCTCGAGATCAAGCGCGAGGGCCACGACTTCCTGTGGGTCGTCAACTTCCCGCTGTTCCACTGGGATGAGGACCGCAAGGCCTACGCTGCCGAGCACCAGCCCTTCACCCTGCCGACCGAGACCGACATCGCCAAGATCGAGGCCGACCCGTTGGCAGCCGGTTCTTGCACCTACGACTTTGTCATGGACGGCTTTGAGGCCGGCGGCGGCGGTATGCGTATCCACAACGCCGAGATGCAGATGTCCATGCTCAAGCTCCTGGGCTTTACCGAGGAGCGTGCCGAGTCTCAGTTCGGCTTCCTCATGGAGGCCCTCAAGTTTGGTGCGCCCCCGATGGGCGGTTTCGCTCTGGGCCTGGACCGCGTGTGCATGCTGCTTACCGGTTCCGACTCCATCCGCGACGTCATGGCGTTCCCCAAGACGGCTAGCGGCTCCGACCTTATGTCGGGCGCCCCGAGTGCCGTTAGTGGCGCCCAGCTCAAGGACGTTAGCCTGCGCCTGATGTAGACAAGCGGCTACATATTGCCTGTAACGAGGGAAGGACGCGTGCCTTCCCTCGTTTTTTATGCGCCGAGGTCGTGAGGGCATGGGGTGACCGGACGTCGAGGAAACTGCGTCCCGGAATTTGCGTCCAGAATGGGATGTACTTTCCGCCAGGGTCGCTCAGCGGAAACTGCGTCCCAGAATCCAGCCAAATAACGGGTCGCACTTTCCGGTTGAGCCTTCTGGCGGAAACTGTGTCCCATCATTGACGCTCGAAATGGGATGCGGTTTCCGTCCCACCCTCAACAAGCATCTAACGCTACAATAACTACCACGTGGCTGGGTTTGCCGGCCGAATGTGCGATGCCGCGGGAGGGGACATGGTCGAGTTTACGAAGACGATTAAAGATCCGTTGGGATTGCATGCCCGCCCGGTTGCGCTGCTCTATGACATCATTGCCAAGCATCGTAGCGACGTGTCGGTTTCGATTGGTGACCGCTACACCGATGGCCGCGACGTTATAGGGCTCATGGCACTCTGCGGCGAATGTGGCGAAGACATCATCTTCCGCGTTTCGGGCGTGGATGAGGCCTCCTGCGTCACGTCGATCAGAAACCTCTCGCTCTAAGCGCATCAATGTGACAAGGGGACAGTCCCCTTTGTTGCATAAATTGGTATGACAAGGCACCGCAAAGAGATGGTCTTTGTGGTGCTTCTTTTGTTTCGTATAGGAAACTTTTTCGAAATCTGAATGGGGACCCTTTCCAAAAAGTTAACCACGTGCTAGTTTACTATAACGAACATAGACGTGGTTAACTTTTAACGCGTCGATGTTGAGGACGAACTGACGTTAGGAGCAACTCATGTCTTGCGGACCGCAGATGCCGGCCATGCCGCTTTCGATGGTAAAAGCGGGCGAAACCGTGCGCGTGTCTCGTGTAAAGGGCAATGAGGACATGAAGCACCACCTCAAGGACCTCGGCTTTGTCGAGGGCAACGAAATCCATGTGGTGAGCTCGAGCGGCGCCAATATCATCGTCACCGTGCTGGGCGCGCGCTTTGGTATCGATTCCAAGGTTGCCATGCACATCATGACCGTCGGTTAGTCAGCAGCATTTCATAAAAACCGAAAGGGGGACAAGAGGATGAAGACGTTGGGTGACGTTAAGGTGGGCGAGAGCTCCACCATCGTCAAGCTTCACGGTGAGGGTGCGCTTCGCCGCCACCTTATGGACCTGGGGCTCATCAAGGGTACTTCGTTCAAGGTCGTGAAGGTTGCACCGCTCGGCGATCCGGTCGAGATCAACGTGCGCGGCTACGAGCTTTCCATCCGCAAGGAGGAGGCGGCTGTCGTCGAGGTCCAGTAAGGGCTCGCGGCGTATATTTCTGCAGATAAAGTTAGGTATTTCTAACTTGATGCTGCAACTTTGAAGCACATTATCCAGCCTGCGCGGAGAAAGCAGCGCG
>CABUJL010000161.1 GCA_902491915.1 uncultured Collinsella sp. | reverse complement strand
AAGACCGCGACGAAAATCTGCCGAAAGCAGCGCCAACACCGCGCACATGCCCGCCGGCATCGCCGCGACCATATGCGCAGACATGCGAGCCTGCGACGTCTTAACATCCAGGCGGCGCTTGAGCTCAATGCGCTCCCCCACCATGCTCGACGCCTCGGACAGTAAGTCGGCAAGCGGAGCACCGGTGCGCTGAGACACCTTAAGCGCCAAGGTCACAAGCGAAAGGCCGGGGGCGTCGATGCGCACGAGCAAGTCATCGAGCGCGTCGGTCGCCGAGATGCCGCAATCGATCGCCGCCGCTACCCGCAAAAACTCGGTATGTACCGGCTCTTGCGCATGAGCGCCCACAAAGCGCATGCCCTGGGCCAGCGAATGTCCCGAGGCAAGCGACATGGAAAGTGCGGTAAACGCCTCGGGCATGGCCTCTTCTGTATCGTGTTGCTCGCGCCGGCTCTCAAAGCCATCCCGAGCGGCGCCAACGGCAATCGGAACAACAAGTCCCAAGGCAAATCCGAGGGGCGATAACGACACCATCGTTAGTAAAACGCAGCAGACACCGCTCGATAGCAGCAGAAACGCCAAACGCCCCGAAGCATCTTCGATCACGAGGCCAAGGCGATGCGCCGGAGCCAGCGATGCCCACGAACGGGCGATCTTTTTCAGCAGATCGTTTTCCACCAGCTCACGCGGCAACTTCTCTGCCACCGTCTCGAGCGCCTGACGCGCCAGCTCCGTCGGCGGCACCTGCGGCACACGAGGTTCCGCCCCGCACGCCGTCGCAACAGAAAACCCTGCCAAACCCCCTACGACGAGGGGCACAGCGACCTCCATTCGTCCACCTCCTCTTGTGTGAGCGTCCCCGACCGCAGGCCTTCTGCGATAAACGGCGGCTCGCGGTCAAGCTTCCAGGTGCGCTCGGCGGCATCGAAAGTCACATAGCGCTCGAGCTCTACGCCGCCCGACGCGGCGCGACGCACCCCCGAATATGAGGAGACGAAACGCCTGCCATCGGCGTGGCGCTCGGACATCACGATGCCGTCGAGCGCCATGGCAATCTGCTCCTCGATGAGCTCGCTCGGCAGATCGATGCCATAACGTGCAAGCAACGTCAGACGCACCACGGTCTCCTGCTCGGAACCCGCATGAAGCGTGGTGAGCGACCCGTCGTGGCCCGTGTTCATGGCCTGCAACATGTCGCAGCACTCGGCACCGCGCACCTCGCCCACCACGATGCGGTCGGGGCGCATGCGCAGGGCATTGGTCACCAGGTCGCGGATCGTCACCGCGCCCTCGCCCTCAATTGAAGCCTCGCGCGCCTCTAGGCGCACCACGTGCGGATGATGCGCAAACTTGAGCTCGGCAGAGTCCTCGATCGTCACGATGCGCTCGCCGGTGGAGATCTCGCATGACAACGCGTTGAGCAGAGTGGTCTTACCAGATCCCGTGCCTCCCGCAACCGCCAGGTCCTGTCGCAGCGACACAGCGCACGACAGCAGCTGCGCATACCAAAGCGGCAGCGACCCCAGCCCCACAAGCTCGTCCAGCGAGCAGATACGGTCCGAGAACTTTCGGATGGTGAGAATCGGTCCGTCAATCGCCACAGGCGGAATCACCGCGTTGACGCGATAGCCCGTTTTGAGGCGGGCGTTGACGATGGGGCTGCGCTCGTCGATACGGCGGCCAAGTGGCGAGATGATGCGGTCGATAAGCACACGGATCTGCTCATCATCCTCAAACGCATGCTCGATGGGGTACAAGACGCCGCCGCGTTCAAAGAAGGCCGAGCGGCAGCCGTTGATCATGATCTCGGTAACGGTGTCGTCCTCGATGAGCGGCTGCAACGGCCCCAAGCCCACCACGTCATCCAAAATCTCGTCGATGATGGTCTCGCGCTCGGGCGTCGCGAGATCGGTCGGCTCCTCAACATTGAGCGCCGCCTCCACCGCGGGACGCAATTCCGAGCGGGCAAGTACCGGGTCGATATAGGCGCTGATACGCGCCACTTCGTCGTAACCCATGCGGTCCATCACGGCGCGCTTAGTGCGTCGTTTCACCGCGCGGCGACGCCCCGCATCTACAGGAGCTGCCGCCGCTGCAGCGCCGGCAGCCTTAATCCTCGTTTGCAGGCTCATCGCTGATCACCCTCGCGCGACCAGGGAAGGCGGATACGCGGGCGTTCGGTACGCGTTGCACGGTCGGCGACTATATCGCTCCAAGGGCCGACGGCGCACCCCAGTTCCACGAGCATCTCGCGCGTGGCCTCGCGCACGCTGGTCGCAAAAGCGCTCGTCTGACCCACTGCCTCGTCGGCGCGCCCAAACGCCATGAGCGCGGCGAGCTCCTGCCCGCCATCGGCGATACGAATCTTGGAGCTTAACGCACAGGCAATCTCAAAGCGCATGGCGACGTCCTCGTCTGCCCCGCGCGCACCGAACCGGTTGAACACGGCGCTCATGCGCGTGCGCGGCACACCTACTCGACCTGCCAGTTCAATGACGCGCGATGCCGATGCCGCGGACGACACCGCCGCATCGCCAACGACCAGGCAACGGTCGCTCGCCGCCACCGCAGCCGCCACGGCGTCGCCCCAAAAGACCGAGGTATCGATAAAGACCACGTCGGATTCGCGACGCAGAACATCAAGCAGTAGCTCCACCGGACGTGCCATGAGCTCGGCTTGCTCGGGCGCCGCGACGGGACCCCAGAGCGTAACGCCCGGTGCCACGCGCATCGATGTGGCTACGATATCCGGCTCGGTGAGCGTGCCCGCCGCCGACGGCTCGATAAGTGCCGCCATATCGCGCGGAGCATCGACGCCTAACAAGTCGTAAAGGTTTCCAAACATCAGGTCCAGGTCGAGCACGGCGGCACGCAAGCCCAACAGCGACGATGTGTGTGCCATGGTGGCAACGATCGTCGACTTGCCGCAACCGCCCGAACCCGAAATGGCGCAGATGACCGGAGCTCGATGCGGCGAAGCGGCAGCGTCTGCCGGCGGCATC
>CABUJL010000160.1 GCA_902491915.1 uncultured Collinsella sp. | reverse complement strand
CTAGCCATCAAACGGCAAAGTCCCCGTCGAGCACACGCCCGGCGGGGACTTTTTTCTATGCCGGCCGCCCAAACCACCACAAAGGTGCCTGTCCCCTTTGTGATGGTTTTGGTCGGTTAGCCTTCGAGCTGGGCCACTTTGTAGCGGTAGGCAGCGGCGATGACGTCTTTGCAACCCTCGCGGCCCAGCTTGGCGCGATTGACGACGATGTCCTTGCCGCTCGTCATCTTCCACTTTCCAGCGCTGTAGCGCTTATAGAACGCCTCGCGCGCCTTCTGCTGCTGCTTGACCAGCTTGGCGCCCTTCTTTTTGTTAAGGCCACGCTTCTTGCGCACGATCTCGACGCGGTCCTCAAAGGGGGCGGTCACCAGCACGGCAATATGGTTGGGATTATTGCGCAGCAGATAATCGGACAGACGGCCTTCGATAATGCAGCTCTCGGTCTCGCCCAGATCCAAAATCACCTGGCTCATCTTTTGGAACAACTTATCCGAGTACGAACGGGCATCGTAACGGTCGGGCAGAAACGCCATGTTCTCCACGGCCAGACGTTCGTCGTAGGCGGCCATCTTATCGAGCGACTCGCCCGCGCGCAGCGACGCACGCACCAGCAGCTCGTTATCGTACAGCGGAATCCCCAACTCGTCGGCAAGCATGCGACCAATCTCGTGGCCCTCGGCGCCAAAGTCGCGCGCGATGGTAATGACCACAGGATTCTTCTTATTCTCCAGATCGCTCATCGCGATTCCTTTCTAACAGATGAGAAAAAGGCTGTCTATCGCCTTTTCTCACGATAGCGTACCAGGGAAAGCCAGGCTATGCGGCCACGATGCGACGTTGATATGCCCTCACCAGCAGCGAGATGCCAAAGTTGAGCACAAAGTACATCGCAAACACCAGGCCGTAGAGCATAAGCACCTGCGACAGGTCGATCGCGTGGGCCATCACCACGTTTGCCGTGTACATGAGTTCGGCCACGTTAATGCCCGAAAGATACGAACTGTCCTTGATGACGGTCGTGCACTGGCTAAACAGCGCCGGAATGATCGTCTTAAATGTCTGCGGCAGAATGATGTAGCGCATGGTGGCAAAGAAGCCGAAGCCCTGGCTCTGCGCTGCCTCAAACTGGCCGCGCGGAATCGAGTTGAGGCCGCCGCGCACAATCTCGGCCATAACAGCGCTGGTAAACAGCGTAAAGGCAATGGTCGAAATCACAATGTCCAAACCCTGCACCGTAAAGTAGATAAACAGGATCCACAGCAGGTTCGGCGTGCAACGGAATAGCTCGATATAAGCGCTCACCAAAATACGGAATGGACGGGGCGCATAGCTCTTAACGAGCGCCAGCACCGTGCCAAAGATGAGCGAGAAAAAGATCGACAGCGCCGAGATCTCGATCGTCTTAACAAAGCCGCCCCAAATGTAGAGCAGGTTGGTCGCGTTGAAGATTTCCATGCGCTAGGCCTCCTCTACGTTGTCGAGCCCCAGCTCGGCCAGGCTCACGCCGCGCGGACGCTCTTTGGAGCGGCGCTCGAGCCACTGCACCAGCATGGCGAGCGGAAAGCAGATGATGAAGTACATAAGGCAGCAGACGATGTATCCCTGGAGGTAACCGTACAGACTCACAAAGTTGTCGGAACGGTACATAAGGTCGCCGCCGGCCACAAGCGCCAGCACCGACGTATTCTTGACCAGGTTGAGCGCCTGGTTGCACAGCGGCGGCAGAATGATCTTGAATGTCTGGGGCAGTACGATGTACCAGTACGCCTGCGCACGGGTGAAGCCCTGACTCTGGGCCGCCTCCATCTGACCGCGCGGAACCGCCTCGATACCAGTGCGGATGACCTCCGAAATGTAGGCCGCGTGATACAGACCCACGCCCAAGAAGCCCAGCACGAACGGCGCGATGCGCACCGGCTGGTCGGCACCGGTTATGGCCTGCAAAAACTGCGGACCGGCCATGTACATAAAGAGCACTTGTACGGGCAACGGGGTATTCTGGTAAAACTCCACGTACACGCGGCTTATGGCGCGCAGCACGCGCGAGCGAGTGGTAGAGAACACGCCCAGCAGCGTGCCCAGCACCAGCGACAGCAGCAAACCGGCAACGACCACCTGTAGCGTCACGCCAAAGCCCTCCCAGAAGGGCCCCATGTTTTGAAATGTCGTCGACCAACGGTCGGCGTCAAATAATCCTTCGAGCATTTGATTCCTTCCTTGGACGATGCGCCTATACAAGACCCCAGGTCTTGACCTCTTGGTCGAGCCAGCCGTCGGCCAGGCGATCGCAAATCACCTGATCGACTACGGCCGATAGGTCGCAGCCCTTCTTGGTCGCCACGCCGTAGCCCTGCTCGCCAAACTTGACCTCGGGCTGCAACAACTCAACGGTCTCGTTCATGTAACCGGCCAGCGTGGAGCGGTCCATGGCAAAGACGTCGATATTGCCGGCATCGAGCGAACTCTTGATGATGGGATAGCCGCTAAAGGCCCTAAACTCGGGCTTGCAGCTAAAGCCGTTGTCCTTGATCATCTGCTCGATCAGGCTCTGCGTGGTAGCACCCTGGCTCACGCCAATAACCTTGCCGTCCAGGTCCTCAATCGAGGTAAAGCCCGAACGCTTCTTGACCATGAGTCCCACGTAGTCGGTACGGTACGGCGTCGAGAAATCCCAGCTCTTCTTGCGCTCGTCGGTGATGGTGTAGGTCGCCGCGACCACGTCGAGTTGGCCGTTATCGATCAGCGGGCCGCGTGTCTTGGGCGTTACGTCGGTAAACTCGACAAGCTCCTGGGCGCGGGCCTCCTTGTAGCTCACGCCAAAGACGGCAGCGGCGATCTGGTAGCACAAATCGACCTCCATGCCCTCAAAGCGGCCCTTGGCGGTGTCGTAATAGCCGTAGCCGGGAACGTCCTTCTTAACGCCGGCATTCAGATGGCCACGCGACTTAATGGCCGCAAGCTTAGACCCCTTGTCGGAACCCTCGCCGCTGGTGGAGTTACCGCAACCGGCAAGTGCGGTCCCCGTCAG
>CABUJL010000159.1 GCA_902491915.1 uncultured Collinsella sp. | reverse complement strand
GCCTTGAAACGAGGCGGCATTGACCTTCTGGTCATGCCGCCGAAGTTGAAAGGCAAATTGCCGCCCTGGCGGGCTTGCAGCGTCAAGTGGTTACGGCGTTTGGTAAAACGCCGTAACTAAAACCCGTGGCGCTCCAGGAAGCGAAAGGCCAGGCGGATCCAAGGACGGACCGCCACTTGCTTGTCCTCGTTGTCGACCGCGGTGTTGGCGTTGCCGAGCGAAAGGCCGTGACCGCCCTGGTCAAAGACGTGCATCTCGCAAGCGACGCCCTCCTCGGCCATGCGCTGCGCAAACGGATAGACCTGTGCGATCGGTGCCGTCTTGTCGTCGGACACGCCCCACACAAAGGTCGGCGGCATTTGACGCGAAACATGCGTGGTGGGGCAGATGTCGGCCAAATGCTCGTCGGTCGCCTCGCCACCCGTCACCATCGACAGATAGTCGTTGAGCAGATCGCGCCCCGTCTTGCCGCCCGTCTTTGGCACGCGCAGGTCGATGCGCGGGTCGCGCGTCTGCATATCGCGCACATAGGCAAAGTCGAGCAGCGGATAGCCCAGCACCACGGCATTGGGGCGAATGTCGTCCGGACGCGCCCCGGCAAGTGCAGCGAAGGGACCAGTCTTCCATTGCGTTGCCAGCGAAGCGCAGATCATGCCGCCCGCTGAGAAGCCCACGACGCACACGCGCTTGGGATCGACATGCCACTCGTCGGCGTTGGCGCGAACCGTGGCGACCATCTTGGCGAGGTCCGCCTGCGGGTGCGGAAAACTCACGTCACCCGTACCGCTCGTCACATAGTTGAGCACAAAGGCCTGGTAACCGTGATCCAAAAACGCAAACGCCACGGGATCCTGCTCATGCGGAGCGATATGCGTAAACGCACCTCCGCCGCAGATAATCACGGCAGGGCGGCGGCCATTCGGCTTATCGGGCAGCGGCTCGGCACCCAAATACGTAAACGTCGCCGGATATTCCTCGGTCGGCTCCTCGCCCCACAGCGCATGGTTCTCGACAATCATATGTGCTCCCTCCGCGCAAATTATGCGCCCTTGTTTTTCGCGTCTAAGCGTACCCCACTTGAGCCCGTGGCGAAGAAACACTCCGGCAATAAGTTTCCCTTCAACTGATATATCACATAATCCCAGTTCAGAGGTATCGTTGAGCAGCGTAGAATAGGGGCGTTGACCAAGCCGCGAAACACATATGAAACGTTTCCGGCAAACCAAGCGCGTGATATGCGCCTATTTAAGTTGGAGGCAACTATGGGTCTGCTCGATTCGCTTAAGTCCACCTTCACCTCGGCGGGCGAGGCATCCGTTCCGCCCGCGGCAAGCTTCGCCACCCGCGAAGGCGTCATCTACGCCCCCGTCAACGGCGTGCTTGTCAACCTGGATGAGGTTCCCGACGTGACCATCGCCTCGGGCATGCTCGGTCAGGGCTACGGCATCGAGCCCATTACCGGCACCATCTATGCGCCCGCCAACGGCCGCATCGGCGCCACCACCGTCACCAACCACTCCATCGGCATGATTACCGAGGACGGCCTGCGCGTGTTCATCCATGTTGGCCTGGGCACCGTGGAAATGAACGGCAAGGGTTTTGCCCGCTTTGTCGAGATGGGCGATGTGGTCAAGGCAGGCCAGCCGCTCATCAGCTTCGACCGCGAGGCCATTAAGGCCGCTGGTCACGAGGACATCGTGACCGTCATCGTCTCCGAGCTCGATCGTCTTAAGAGCATCGACCATGTCGGCGAGTCTGGAACGCTTATCGGCGGCAACCCGCTCGTCAAGCTTGGCGACCCGCTGCTGGTAGCCAAGACCAAGTAGCCAGGCCCCGCGCCACACAGCCAAAAGGCACCTCGTCAAGCGCCCGCGACCATTTGGCCGCGGGCGCTTTTCGTTTGAAAAACCATCCCGCCAATGCTTTATCTGTATAGCCCAAATGAGCCGAGCTGCTAGAATATCGAACTGTATGGATAACTATCATTCAACCGTTATGGGAGGATACGTGAACCGCACCAAAATCGCGCAGCTCTATGCCGATGCCGAGTCGCTCGGCGGCCAGACCGTCACCGTCGCCGGCTGGGTCAAGTCCGTCCGCGACATGAAGAACTTTGGCTTTGTTACGCTCAACGACGGCAGCTGCTTCCGCGACCTGCAGGTCGTCATGAACCGCGAGGCACTCGACAACTACGACGAGATCGCCCATCAAAACGTCTCGGCCGCACTCATTTGCACCGGCACCGTCAAACTGACCCCCGATGCACCCCAGCCTTTCGAGCTTTCTGCCACTTCCATCGAGGTCGAGGGCACGAGCGCCCCGGATTACCCGCTGCAGAAGAAGCGCGCAACCGTCGAGTTCCTGCGCACCCAGCAGCACCTGCGCCCGCGCACCAACCTGTTCCGCGCCGTGTTCCGCATCCGCTCTGTCGCGGCTGCCGCCATCCACCGCTTCTTCCAGGAGCAGGGTTTTGTCTACGTCAACACCCCCATCATCACCACGAGTGACTGCGAGGGCGCCGGCGAGATGTTCCGCGTGACCACACTCGACCCCAAAAATCCGCCCCTCACCGAGTCCGGCGAGGTCGACTGGAGCCAGGACTTCTTTGGCAAGCATGCGAGCCTCACCGTGTCCGGCCAGCTCAATGCCGAGAACTTTGCCATGGCCTTTGGTGACGTGTACACCTTTGGCCCCACTTTCCGTGCCGAGAACTCCAACACCACGCGCCACGCCGCCGAGTTTTGGATGATCGAACCTGAGATGGCCTTTGCCGACCTTAACGACTACATGGATAACGCCGAGGCCATGCTCAAGTATGTCCTCAAGGACGTCATGGCAACCTGCCCCGACGAGCTCAATATGCTCAACAAGTTTGTGGACAAGGGTCTGCTCGAGCGCCTGGACCATGTCGCCAACTCCGACTTCGCCCGCGTCACCTATACCGAGGCCGTCGAAATCCTGGAGCAGGCCGTCGCCGCCGGTCACAAGTTTGACTATCCCGTGAGCTGGGGCATCGACCTGCAGACCGAGC
>CABUJL010000158.1 GCA_902491915.1 uncultured Collinsella sp. | reverse complement strand
CAGTTCCCGCTCTTCCAGCAGCACCCCGAGATCGCCTTCCTCGATAGCGCCGCCACCGCGCAGCGCCCTGCCTGTGTGCTCGACGCCGAGCGCGACTTCTATCAGCGCATGAACGCCAACCCCCTGCGTGGCCTGTACTCGCTGTCCGTCGAGGCCACCGACGCCATCGCGAAAGTCCGCCAGCAGATCGCCGACCTCATCGGTGCCTCACAGGCCAACGAGGTCATCTTCACCCGCAACACGAGCGAGTCGCTCAACCTGGTCGCCAAGAGCTTTGCGCCCACAGTGCTCGAACCGGGCGACGAGGTCGTCATCACCATCATGGAACACCACTCCAACCTGATTCCGTGGCAGCAGGTCTGCCACGAGACCGGCGCCAAGCTCGTCTACCTCTACCCCACCAAGACCGGCCAGCTCACCACCGAGGAGGTTCTTGCCAAGGTGGGTCCCAAGACCAAGATCCTGGCCGTGGGACAGGTCTCCAACGTGTTGGGCGTCGAGAACCCAGTCAAGAACCTCGGCAAGCTCGTGCACAAGTACGGCGGCTACCTGGTCGTCGACGGTGCACAGTCGCTGCCGCACATGCCGGTCGATGTGGCCGACCTGGGCGCCGACTTCTTTGCCTTTAGCGCGCACAAGGCCATGGGCCCCATGGGCATCGGCGTGCTGTGGGGCAAAATGGACTTGCTGAACGCCATGCCGCCCATGCTCACCGGCGGCGAGATGATCGACTCGGTCACCGAGCAGGACGCCATCTGGGCGCCCGTTCCCGAGAAATTCGAGGCCGGCACGCAGGACGCCGCCGGCATCTTCGCCACGGGTGCGGCACTCGACTACCTGGTCAACACGGTGGGTTACGAGAACATCCAGGCCCGCGAGCGGGCACTCGTCCACTATCTGATGGGCGAACTCATGCAGCTCGACTTTGTCCAAATCATCGGTTCCATCTACTGGGACAACCACCACGGCGTTGTGAGCTTTAACGTCAAGGGAATTCACCCGCACGACGTCGCGAGCATCATGGACATGGACGGCGTCTGCATCCGCGCCGGCCACCACTGCGCGCAGCCGCTGCTCACCTGGCTGGGCGTCGAGAACCTTGCCTGCTGCCGCGCCAGCGTGGCCTTCTACAACGACAAGGCCGACATCGACAAGTTCGTCGCCGGCCTGCATCACGTTTGGAGCACGTTCAATGGGTAATCTGTACACCTCCACCACGTTTATGGAGCACAACTCGCACCCCGACTATAAGTACGAGATGGATGCTCCCACGCACGAGCACGACGGTATCAACCCCAGCTGCGGAGACGAGCTCACCTTGCAGCTGCGTGTCGAGAACGATGTAATCGAGGAAGCCTCGTTTACCGGGCACGGCTGCGCCATAAGCCAGGCCAGCGCCGACATCATGGCCGACCTCATCACCGGCGAGACCGTCGAGGATGCGCATCGCTTGGCGGGACTCTTCCTCGCCATGATCCGCGGCGAGAAGCTCTCCGAGGACGACCTGGAAGACCTGGACGAAGCCGCCCAGCTCCAGGACATCTCGCACATGCCCGCCCGCGTCAAATGCGCCGAGCTCGCCTGGCGCACCCTCGACGGCATGCTCACGGGACAAAATAATCAGTAGTGTTTGTCCCAAATCATAAGGATTTTGATGGCCGAATCGCTTGACAAGAGTGGTTCGGCCATTTTCTATTCCGAGAGCTCAGCCTGTGCCTTCACCCGCGCATAAGCGCGCACGATACGAGAGACGGTACTTTTGCCAATCCCGGTATACCGCTCAATCTGGCGCACCGTAAAACCGGCATCGTGCAATCCAAAAATAACGGTATCGCGCTGCGCCGGCGGTGCGGCTTTAACCCCGCGAAGCGGAACCCCGAGTTCCTTCGCCATCTTGTCGGCAAAGGCGTGGCGTTCCCACTCCGTCTCTTTCATATCGCACAGCGCTGACTCACTGCCGGCGGGCGTCGAAAGCGAATAGGCAATAAAGCCCTCGGCACAGCCAAAAAGCTCAAGCACGCAAGAAGGATCAGAAAATCCCCTCGCGGCATCGGCCGCATCACCGTCGTAAGCGCGTAGATGTTCCGGAAAGCTGCTCCAGGGATAACGCTCGATTAGGCTAGCGCCCACCTCCTGCGGATCGGCGTGTACAGAGCGAATAGCCTCCATCACCTGCCAATCGGTATCGAGCGAGCGCCGATCGAAACGGTTCTGGAACAGATGGCCTGTGCGCCCCGTGCGCTTATTGAACCGCCGCGCGTACGTCAAAAGCAGCCGGTGCATTGCCGCGCTCATCCTGTCCTCGTAATCTGCAAGCACCAAATGCACGTGATTGCCCATAAGGCACCAGGCGATAACCGTCACACCCTCCTCCCGGCAGCAGCCGCGCATCAGTTCCAAAAACTCCCACCGGTCTTCATCGCCCTCAAAGATGAGCTGCTTGCCCGTACCGCGGGCACAGACATGGTAAAAGCCGGTAACCGTTCTCCAAACGCGCTGCATGGCGCTCCCTTCGCCGGGATCTGCTTGCCATCCAATACAGCACGATTGAAGCGTGCCATCAAAACATTCACGCAAAACAATACACTCGCGCGGCCAAAGGCAGTAAACGGGCGGCGAACGGCACCGTTGCAACAGGTCAACCCCTGCAACGCTTACAAGAGCTGACCAAAAGCTTGCCCAAAACGGACCCCCTCTACGGAAGTTCACGACCACAGAACGTAGAGTTAAACCGTTTCAATTAAAACTTCCGGACTTCTCGCTACGAAAACTGAGCCGTTCGCCGAATATTCCGTGCATTTCGCGGTATTATAAGGACTGCATGTCATGTCCCTTTCGAAGGGTCGCCCGGCAATCGCCAGCCACGACCCCCAGACGGGACGCCAACACGATAGAGAGGAGAGGCATGCAGTACTCACAGGAAGTGGAAAACATGTGCCCCGTTGCCAAGGGTGCATACCACGGCCCCGCACCCATCCCCGAGGAGGGCAAGTGGGTCCAGGCTAAGGAGATTTCCGACATCTCCGGTCTTACGCACGGTGTGGGTTGGTGCGCACCTCAGCAGGGCGCCTGCAAGCTCACGCTGAACGTCAAGGACGGCATCATCGAGGAGGCCCTCGTTGAGACCATCGGCTGCTCCGGCTTGACCCACTCTGCCGCCATGGCT
>CABUJL010000157.1 GCA_902491915.1 uncultured Collinsella sp. | reverse complement strand
AAGCCGGTCTTTCTGCTGGTGAACAAGCTCGACAACCCCGATCGAGAGAACGACAGCATCTGGGAGTTCTATTCGCTCGGTATCGGCGAGCCCACGCCGCTCTCGGCCCTGCACGGCCACGGCACGGGCGACCTGCTCGACGACATCGTGGCCCTGCTTCCCGAGGAAGAGGACGAGGTCGCCGATGAGTTCCCCAATGCGTTGAACGTGGCCATCATCGGCCGCCCCAATGCCGGGAAGTCGTCGCTGTTCAACCGCATCCTGGGCGCCGACCGCTCCATCGTGTCCAACATTGCCGGCACCACGCGCGACGCCATCGACACGGTCGTCGAGCGAAACGGCAAGCACTACCGCATGGTCGACACTGCGGGCATTCGCAAGAAGAGCACCGTGTACGAAAACATCGAGTACTACTCGATGGTCCGCGGCCTGCGCGCCATCGACCGCGCCGACGTGGCGCTGCTCGTCGTCGACGCCTCCGTGGGCGTTACCGAGCAGGACCAGAAGGTCATGGGCTTGGCCATCGAGCGCGGCTGCGCCATCGTAGTGCTGCTCAACAAGTGGGATCTGCTCGACGACGACCGTAAGCGCGAGGCCTGCATGGAGACCATCGACCGCCGTCTGGGCGTCATGGCTCCCTGGGCCCAGTACCTGCGCATCTCTGCCCTGACCGGCCGCAGCGTCGAGAAGATCTGGGCGATGGTCGACGCCGCCGAAAAGACGCGCTCGCAGAAGATTAGCACCTCGCGCCTCAACACGTTCCTCACCGACCTGCGCGAGTTCGGTCATACCGTGGTGGACGGCAAGCGCCGCCTGCGCATGCACTACGTGACCCAGACGGGCGTCAACCCGCCGACGTTCACGTTCTTCGTCAACCACAGCGATCTGGTCAACGACACCTATCAGCGCTACGTCGAGAACCGTATGCGCTCGACCTTCGACTTTGCCGGCACGCCCATTCGACTCTTCTTTAGGAAGAAGGAGCAAAAGGATGCATAATCCGATTCTGCTGACCGCCATCTGCGCCGTGGTTTCGTTCTTTATCGGAGCGATTCCGTTTGGCCTGATCCTGGGCCGCGTGTTCAACCACACGGACATTCGCAAGGCGGGCTCCGGCAACATCGGCACCACCAACGCCCTGCGTGTAGCCGGCCCCAAGGTCGCGGCGCTCACGCTACTGCTCGACTGCCTTAAGGGCGCTATCTGCGTCCTTATCGCCCGTCCGCTCATCGCGAGCGTGGGCTATGGCTTCCCTGTGAGCATCATGGCTCCCGGTGCCGCCGGCGACTGGATGCTCGGCGTCATTTGCCTGGCGGCCGTATGGGGACATATCTTCTCGCCCTACCTCAACTTCCACGGCGGTAAGGGTATCGCCGTGGGCCTGGGCGTAATTCTTGCCTGGTACTGGCCCATTGGCCTATCGCTGCTGGGCATGTTTATCGTGGCCGTCGCCATCACCAAGTTCGTGTCGGTGGGCTCGCTCGCCGCTGCCATCGGACTTCCCATCGCTGCCTGCGCGGTCTTTCCGTACAGCAGCCTGGGCCTCAAGTTTTGCATGGCGATGATCGGCATCACCGTGGTGTGGGCCCATCGCGCGAATATCAAAAAGCTCATGACCGGTAAGGAGTCCAAGCTCTCGTTTACCAAGCGCGTCACCGAGCCCGACGATAAGTAGGAGAGAGTCATGAATGTTGCGCTGATTGGCTCCGGCTCCTGGGGAACCGCCGTCGCCGGCCTTGCCGCCGCGCGAGCCGAGCGCGTGACCATGTGGGCCCATAGCGAGCAAACGGCCGCCGGCATTAACGGCGAGCATCGCAACCCCCGCTATCTTGTGGACTACGTGCTGCCGGAAAACGTTGTCGCCACGACGAACCTGGCCCAGGCGCTCGACGGTGCTGATGCGATCATCTTTGCCGTGCCTTCGACGCATCTGCGCGACGTCTGCCACCAGGCGGCGCCGTTCATCGCGGACGAGACGCCGGTTCTGTGCCTCACCAAGGGCATCGAGCCCGAGTCCGGCCTGCTCATGAGTGAGGTCATCGCCAGCGAGATCGGCAACGAGTCGCGCGTGGCGGCGCTCTCGGGCCCCAACCATGCTGAGGAAATCTGCCGCGGCGGACTTTCTGCCGCCGTCATCGCAAGCAAAGATCCGCAGATAGGGGAGACCTTTAAGGACCTGCTCCTGTCCACGGCCTTCCGCATCTACCTGTCACAGGACATGACCGGCGTCGAGGTTTGCGGCGCCATGAAAAATGTCATCGCGATCGTGTGTGGCATCTCCGCCGGTACCGGTTCGGGCGACAACACGCTCGCCCTTATCATGACGCGCGGCCTGGCCGAGATCAGCCGTCTGGTGCATGCCCGCGGCGGGCAAGCTATGACCTGCATGGGACTTGCCGGCATGGGTGACCTCATCGCCACCTGCACCTCGGAGCATTCGCGCAACCGCACCTTTGGCTACGAGTTTGCCCACGGCGTGTCGCTCGACGAGTATCAGGAGCGCACGCATATGGTTGTCGAGGGCGCCGTCGCGGCCCGCAGCGTCAGCGAACTTGCCCGTTCACTGGGCGTAGACATTCCGCTCACCTTTGCCGTGGAGCAAACGCTCTACAACGGTGTTACTTTGGATAGGGCGCTCGAGATTCTTACCGATCGCGTCCCTTCTCAAGAGTTCTACGGACTCACCGACTAGCGCAGAAAGGCTTCTACCATGGGTTCTATCAAAATCGCTCCGTCCGTCCTTTCGGCCGACATGGCCAACCTCAAGGGCGAGCTCGACAAAATCGCCGGCGCCGACTACGTGCACTTCGACGTTATGGACGGTCACTTTACCGGCAACCTCACCTTTGGCGTTGACATCCTCAAGGCCGTCAAGCGCTCCACCGATGTACCGGTCGACGCGCACCTCATGGTGTCGAACCCCGACGAAACGGTCGATTGGTACGTCGACGCCGGTGCCGATATGATCACCGTGCACTACGAGGCCTCCACGCACCTGCACCGCACGCTCACGCATCTGCAGCAGCGCGGCGTCAAGGCCGGTGTGGTGCTCAACCCCGCCACGCCCGTCTGCGTGCTCGAGAGCATCATCGACGTTGTCGACATGGTACTGCTCATGAGCGTGAACCCCGGCTTTGGCGGCCAGAGCTTTATCCCCGGTACCATCGCCAAACTGCACGAGCTCAAGGCCATGTGCGAGCGTCACGGCGTTTCGCCCCTCATCGAGGTCGACGGCGGCATTTCTTCCAAGAACATTGCCGAGGTCGTCAAGGCCGGCGCCAACGTCCTCGTGGCCGGCTCCGCTGTATTTA
>CABUJL010000156.1 GCA_902491915.1 uncultured Collinsella sp. | reverse complement strand
GGTCGGCGGGGCCATTGTGGCTCTTGACAGCGGATTGGGTCATATGAGCGAAAACCCGCCAGAGCGAGCAAGGTGCCTTCAGGCAAAATGGCGCCGCAGGTTGAGCATAAGTCAGCGAGCGGGCCGCATTTGAGACAAGGTGACGTGAAACGAAAGGGCGCTGACCTTCTGGTCGCGCCCTTGAAGTTGAACGTCAGATTGTCCAAATGCGGCCCACGCAGCGTCGGCCCGTTACGGCGTTTGGTAAAACGCCGTAACTCCTACGGCCGCTGGCCCATACCACCCTCGAGGGTGACGGTCTCGCCGTTCATGTACTTAAAGTCGGGGCCGCAAAGCTGAACGACCACGCGGCCGATCTCCTTCTCGACATCGCCGTAATGGCCCGCCGGCGGCATGTGAACGTTGGCCTTGAACGCCTCGGGATAGGCGTCCTGGAAGTTCTCGAGCGCAGCAGTCCAGGCAAGCGGGCACACGATGTTGACGTTGATGCCGTCCTTGCCCCACTCGTTGGCGGCAACGCGAGTCAGGCCGCGGATGCCCTCCTTGGCAGCGGCATAGCTGCACTGGCCGTAGTTGCCAAACAGGCCGGCGCCCGAGGCAAAGTTGACCACGGAACCCCTGGTCTCCTTCAGGTGCGGATAGGCCTTCTGCATGTACAGATAGGTGGCATACAGACCGGAGTAAATGGCCAGGTTAAACTGGTCCATGGTGTGATCGGCGATGGTCACGCCCGAGGCGCTGGCCTGAGCGTTGTTGACGACGGCGTCGATGCGACCGAACTCCTCAATCGCCTTGTCGATAACGTTCTGCACGACGGCTTCGTTGTCCTGACCAGCCGAGACATCGGCCTGAACAGGCAGAACCTTGACGCCGTACTCGGCCTCAAGAGACTCTTTGGCAGCCTCGAGCTTGGCGACGTTGCGACCGGTGATAACGAGGTTCGCGCCCTCCTTGGCAAAAGCGATATCGATGCCGTAGCCGATGGAGCCAGCAGAGCCGTCCTTAAGCGTGGCCTTGCCGCCGCCGGTGACGATCACGGTCTTACCAGTGAAAAGTCCCATACGAAGTCCTTTCAAAATCGCGACGGGCACGCCCGCCGACTGCGCGCATCCAAAATAAACGCGCCAAAAGCTGAGATGCAACTTTAGCTTCTTCAAGTGAAAAGAAAAGGCCTCGATAGGCGAACGGCATAACGTTTTTCGGCGAAGGGATTGTCAAGTAAAAATTGGGTAGAGCGGCCGAGTTTTCGCTATCGACGCGAGCCATCGAACACGTTTTGAAACTTTGCTGCGGCGCGCGGGATGTCGGCGCGAGACTTTATCATAGGGTGACAAACAACGATGAGGAGCACATGCCTATGACAGACGAGCTGGACCCCCAGACTCAACAGCATATTGATGATTCCGCAGACACCATTGACGACTGCGATACTTCTACCAGCATCGACAGCGGCATTGATGCCGCTGTCGATGAGGTTCCTGCCGCCGCAGACGAGACCGCAGACGCAAATGTCGCCGCAGAGCAAGACAAGGAAAAGCAGCCGGACCCAAGCGATACTGAACCCAAGGCCGAGAACGCTCCGCAAGCAGCGGGCCCCATCGAGGTGTCTTCGGAAGAAGAGCTCGACGCCGTCATGGACTCCATGATGGATGCCGTCAAAGCTATGAAAGACGCTGTCGCCGATGCCGATGTCGACGCAGAGGAGGAGGAAGCCGCCGAGGCTGCCTCGACGTTTGTGCCCGGCGAGACCCCGGTTGCCGACCAGGGCAGCACCATGCCCTCGTTCCTGCAACTCGAGCACCCCACGATCGGCGCCGATGCGGTCGACCCGCACGCAGCGGGCTTTTCCGTGATCGAAGGCGGCACTGGCAATATCGCCGCGCCGCAGACTGCCGACACGAATGCCGCCGAGGCCGCGCACCCGACCACCCCGCATGCTCCCGCCACGAGCCTCGACCTGGGGAGCGCCGTCTCGAACACCGCTAACGCCGTGGGCACTTTTATCGCCCAGGGCGCGTCGGCCATGCGCGAGATGAACGCCGCCAAGAAGGCACTCGCCGATGCCCGCGCCCATTTAGCCGAGCTTGAGCAGCGCATCGCCGACCAGGCAGAGGAGCTCGAGACGCGCCGGGACATCGCAGGCCGCTACGATCAGATCATCGCCGACCAGCGCCAGGCAATCGCCACGGCACAGAAGACCGCTGCGGCAGCTGAAATTAACCGTGATGCCCATGCCGCCAAAGCGACGGAGCTCAAGGGCCAACTCGAGCAAATGAAGGCAGAGGACGATGCGACCGAGCTCCGCCTGAAGGCTGCACTCGACGCCGTGGAAGCCCGCGAGGCGAGCTCGCGCGAGACCGGCAACCGGCTCGTTCGTCGCCTTGAGGATTCCAAGCGCATCCGCGACAAAGTGAAGGCCGAGCGCGATGCCGGTATCGCCGCCGCACGACAAACTGCCGATGCTACGCGCGCACAGCTCGAGACCTTGCGTCGCGAGTATGCCGAGCTGCAGCGCAACCCTTCGGCAAATCCCGCCAATTACACCGTGCGCACCAGCGAGTTGTCTATGCAAATCTCCGACGCTGCCGACGCCCTCCGCAAGGCCGAGGAAGACATTCCGCGTGTGACCGCCGATCTTGAGCATTCACTTGCCGCCGCCGAGCAGGCCGTCGAGCAGGCACAGGCCCCCATCGCCGACGCTAAACGAGCGCACCAGGCCGTAACGGCTGAGGCAGATGCCGCGCGCGACGAGCTGCAGTCCGCAAAAACTGCCGCCGCGACGCGCCAGCGCGAGCTGCGCGAAAAGATCGCCACGCAGGACAAGGCACGCCGCGAGCAAGAGCAGGCCATCGCAAACGCCCGGGCAGATGCAGCGCATGCGCAGTCGATTATCGAGCAGGCGACCGAGGTGCACGACCATCCCGAGATCACCGAATCGCTCGCCGGGTCCTTGGCACGCGACAAGGCCGAGCATACCGAGACCGAGCGCGAAGTTGCCCAACTCGAGGCCGCCGAAGACGACGTTCGCAAGCGAACCCGCGACTCACGCGTCAAATTCACCGGAGCCATCGCCTGCGTCATCGCCGTGATTCTGGTGATCATCCTGATCTGGCTGTTCGCGAGCAAGTAAACCCGCTGCCAAAAACGCCCCAACGCAGTTGCGGTGAGATAGTTCCTATCTAGCCCTGAAAAAGGCCAATTCAAGAACTATCTCACCGCAACTTATCTAGATTGATGCAAGGTAGTCGTTGGGGACGTTCTTAAACGACTAGTCGAACAAGAACGTCCCCAACGACTAGTCAAGTGCCAAGCGCCGCAAGAG
>CABUJL010000155.1 GCA_902491915.1 uncultured Collinsella sp. | reverse complement strand
TGGAGTCGCCGATGCCGGACAGCGGGCCCATGAGGGCGGCCTTGATGTCGTTGACGCTCTCGGGCTCGATCTCGCCGCGGGCGACCTTCTCCTCCATGGCCATCGCGATGCCGCCGACGAACGGGGCGAACTGGACGGTGATGTTGAAGAACGCGCAGTGGCGGTGCAGGGCCTCGGCGTAGTCGTCGGGGCGGCCGGCGTAGATCTTCTTGAGCATGTTGGCGACCATCAGGCAGAAGGCGATGTTCATCTGCTTGTAGTAGGTCCAGGAGAACTCCATGCCCAGGGCGCCGACGTTGACGGCGCTCTTGACGAGGTCGGAGCGCGTGATCTTGTTCTCGGGACTAGAAGTCATCGTCCTCATCCCCTTCCGCGGAGAGCTGGGGCTGGGCTCCGCCCAGGCCGAGCAGGTCGAACTTGTCGATGCCGATGATGATGGCGATCAGGGCGACGCCCAGGACGGGCACGTTGGCGTAGGAGCACAGCAGGAAGCCCAGGAAGTAGAACGGCACGAGCTGCTTGGTAAGCACCAGACGGCCGAGCATGGCGAAGCCCATGGCAGGCAGGATGTTGGCTGCGACGCCAAAGCCATCGAGGACGAACGTCGGGATGAAGTCGAGCAGGCCCTGAACGGCGTCGGCACCCAGATAGAAGGAGACCGAGCACAGGATAAAGGCCAGGACGACAATCACGAGACCGATAATCCAGTGCATAGCGTAGATACCCTTGAGGTTACCCTTGCTGGCAAAGACGTCGGCACGGTCGACCAGAAGGGGCATACCGGCGTTGACGACGTTCTTAATGGCCAGGCACAGAGTGGCGATGGGCATCGCGAGCGCGATAGCGGCCTCGGTGCTCTGACCCAGCTGAATAGCGAAGGCGCAGGCGAGCACACCGCCAATACACTCATCGGGCGGCACGTAAGCGCCGATGGAGATAGAACCCATGAAGAGCAGCTCGAGGCTCGCACCGATGGCGAGGCCGGACTGCAGGTCCCCGAGGACTATGCCGACGAGCGGGCACAGAACGATCGGGCGGAACGCATAGAGCGTACCGAGCTGATAATCGAGCTTACCGAAGGCAGCGATAAGTCCGATGAGGATCGCTTGAACAAGCATTGTTCCTCCCTTTGATCCCTCTTGGATCCGCGCGGCGATTCCCGACTTGTCAGCGCGCCCTTTTCCATGCCGACAATCGCCCAGACAGATCCAGCTTGTACCGGTGTGCTGTTAACACCTAAACCGGTGCAAATGATTTGATACCAATTATATAGTCATGAGAAAACTATTTAATACCAATCGCTCAACGGGCGTGTACTCCCGGTGAACGGTAGATGGGGGTAACGGGTAAAGCGTTTATCCGGTACGCCCACGAATAGGGGCGGCGCCGTGCGCGCCGCCCGTGGTTCCCAATTAGAGGGCGCTTAGGGCATCGACCTTGGGGTCGTCGGCCAGAGCGCGAATCTCGACCTCGACACCGCGGCCGACGAGCTCGCGAATGTCCTCTTCCTCGGCAGCAGTCACAAAGATCTGGCGGGAGATCTTACGGGCATCGGGACGCTGCTCGTCCTTGGACTTGGTGTTGCCCAGGTTGATGGAGGTGATCTGCGGGCAGCCGTCGACAAGCTGCTTGGCCTCGGCGATGCTGGCGACGCAGATGATCATCTTGTACTTATCGGTAACACCGGAGTTGATGGCCTCGATGGCGTGCTCCATGTCCTTGATGACGAGCTTGACGTTGGCCGGCTTTCCCATCTTGAGCGTAGTCTTCCAGACGGGATCGTTGGCAACCTTGTCGCCAACGCAGAAGATGCAGTCAGAGCCCAAGCCCTGGACCCAAGAGACGGCCACCTGGCCATGAAGCAGACGATGGTCGACGCGAAGCAGTTGAATCATGATTGACCCCCAAAGGTCTCATGCCGGAAACCCGGCCCCATTAATAGCAGGCGGTGACTAGAACTCTTCCTCGTCATCCGCATCGGTCAGCAGGTCGTTGACAAACTTGACGCGCGTGTCGTCAGCCGCGAGGATCTCGCGGATAACCTGATCGGCGGGAGCCTCCTGGTCCGAAAAGAGCAGCTGGATCAGCAGCGGCAGATTCATGTTGGCAACCAGGTAGGTGTTGGGGCGCGTCTGGACGATCTTGGTGAACTCGTTGTTGACGCTGCCGCCAAACAGGTCGGTGCACACGATTACGTCGTCGGCGGGGTCGAAGGTCGCCAGGAGCTTGGCGGCCTCCTCGGCGACGTCGGTGCGGCCGTCGACAAACATCGACAGGTCGTGGACGTTATCGCGCGCGCCCGAGAGCAGCTCGGTGCTCTCTTTGATGCCGGTCGCAAAATGCGCGTGGCTGGCAAAGATGTATTGCCTCATTGCGGTTTCCCCCAAATGAAATTAGTAGTCGAACTGGTGGTAGTAGCGGCGGTACTTGAGGTTGTGCTTGGTGACCAGCTCGTAGTTGCGCGAGAGGCGGTCGGTGGTCAGCACGGACAGGATCCACGGCGACACGATGACGCGGAAGTCGTCGTCCAGGCCCGGGATCGCGTACTCGGCGGTGTCGATGATGACGTAGTCCTCGTCGCCGGTCACGCCGCTGGTGAGGAAGGCGCGGACGCGCTCGTCGAGGGCGCGGCACTCGTCCTCTCCCATGAACAGGAACACCGGGACGCCGGGCTCGAGCAGCTCGAGCGTGCCGTGGAAGAAGTCGTGCGAGGTGATGTGGCGGATGCGCTTCCACTGCATCTCCTCGAGCAGGCACATGGAGTACAGGATGGTCTCGCCCCACAGCGCGCCCGAGCCGATGAACATGGTGTAGTCGGCCAGCGCGTACTTCCTGGCGAGCTCCTCGGCGCGCGGCTCGAAGCGCTTGCGGATGTCGAGCATGTCCTTCCAGACGTCCTTCGTCTGCTCGATGAACAGGTCGAACTTGGGGAAGCAGCCGCGGCGGTTGAGCAGGCGCAGGCCGAAGCAGTCGGCGAGGTAGTAGCCCTTCTCGCAGCCGCCGGCGCCGTGGTCGGAGGCCATCATGACGCAGTTCTCGGCGCCCACGGCCTGCCCGATCTTGCCCTCGGGGTTGGTCATGGCGAAGACGCGCACGCCCATCTCCCTCATCTTGCCGACGGCCTCGAGCACCTCGGGGGTGGTGCCGGACTCGGAGGCGGTCAGCACGACGGACCTGTCGGTCATGCGCTTGTGGCCCATGACGTTCCACTCGGCGGCGTGGATCAGGTAGACCTCGAGGTCGCGGTCGCCGAACTTGTTCATGAGGTACTCGAGCTGCATGAACTCGTCCCAGGTGCCGCCGACGCCCATCAGGAAGACGGCGTCGTAGCCCTCCTCGTGCACGCGGTCGGCCAGGGCGGTCATCTTCTTGCCGGCCTCGTAGACGTTCCTGCCGTCCTCGAGGTAGCCCTCCTGGTCGAAGTGCATGATCTCGATCTTCTCGGTCTCCTTCAT
>CABUJL010000154.1 GCA_902491915.1 uncultured Collinsella sp. | reverse complement strand
GGACGAACGGCTCACGCGCGGGTTCATCTCGATGACGATCGGGCGGCCGGTCTGGGGGTTCACGGCAAACTGCACGTTGGAGCCGCCGGTCTCGACGCCGATCTTCTCCAAGATGGCGAGCGAGGCGACACGCATGCGCTGATACTCCAGGTCGGAAAGGGTCTGCGCCGGCGCCACGGTGATGGAGTCGCCGGTATGCACGCCCATGGGGTCGAGGTTCTCGATGGAGCACACGATGATGCCGTTGCCGGCGTGATCACGCATGACCTCCATCTCGTACTCTTTCCAGCCCTCGATGGACTCCTCGACCAGCACCTCGTGGGCAGGCGAGAGCTCCAAGCCCTGGCTCACGATGGAGACGAGCTCCTCGTGGGTGTGAGCGATGCCGCCGCCGGCGCCGCCGAGGGTAAAGCTCGGGCGCAGTACGCAGGGATAACCCACGCGCTCGGCGATAGCCTCGGCGTCGGCCACGCTGTAGGCATAGCCCGAGCGCGCGGCCTCCAGGCCAATCTCGGCCATGGCCTCGTTAAAGAGCTTGCGGTCCTCGCCGCGCTCGATAGCGGCCAGGTCGCAGCCGATCATCTCGACGCCGTACTTGTCGAGCGTACCGTCCTTTGCCAGCTCGACGGCGGCGTTCAGACCGGTCTGGCCGCCCAGCGTTGGCAGCAGCGCGTCCGGGCGCTCTTTCTTGATTACGCGCTCGATAAATTCGGCGGTGATGGGCTCGACATAGGTGCGGTCGGCAAGACCCGGGTCGGTCATGATGGTCGCCGGGTTGGAGTTGACCAGGATGACCTCAAAGCCATCCTCCTTGAGCACCTTGCAGGCCTGGGCGCCGGAGTAGTCGAACTCGCAAGCCTGGCCGATAACGATGGGGCCCGAACCAATAACGAGGATACGCTTGATGTCAGTACGTTTCGGCATGTTAGTTCTCCTCGGTCTCAGCGGTCTCGGACTCAGCAAAGTTCCAGCCGGCAAGGCGGTCCTTCGCGGTGTCGATGTCCAGGTAGTTCTCCTCGCCGTCCATGAGTCGCGTAAAGGCGGTAAAGAGATAGTGGGCATCGGTGGGGCCAGGCGAGGCCTCGGGGTGGTACTGGACCGAGAAGCACGGGGCGTCGAGCAGCTGGATGCCCTCGGCGGTGCCGTCGTTGAGGTTCACGTGCGTCAGGCGAATGCGGCCAAAGCGCTCGTTCATCACGACCGGCGCGATTCCGCGGCGCACCCAGACGCGCAGATCTCCATCGGCCGCATGCTCGGTCTCGCCACCGGAAAGCTCGGGGACAAGCTTGCCCAGGCTGGGGAACAGCAGGCCAAAGCCATGGTTTTGCGCGGTAATCTCCACGCGACGGCTTACCAGGTTCATGACCGGCTGGTTGCCACCGCGGTGACCGAACTTAAGCTTTTCCATCTGGGCGCCGCAGGCCAGGCTGATCATCTGGTGACCAAGACAAATACCAAAGACCGGCACCTTGCCGATCAGCTGCTGCACCTGCTCGTAGGTCTCCACCACGGCGTCGGGGTCGCCGGGGCCATTGGACAAAAAGACGCCGTCGGGATTCATGTCGAGCACCTCACTCGCGGGCGTATCCCACGGCACGACGGTAAGGTCGCAGCCGGCGCGGACCAGCCCCTCCAGAATGCCGCGCTTCACACCGCAGTCGTAGGCGACCACGTTGAGACGGGCAGGAGCGGCAGCCGCAAGTGCAAAGTCATGCGTGGCAGGCAGGTCGACGGCGGCAAAGGCGTGGGGCTCAGGGCAGCTCACGGTCTTGACCAGGTTCTCGCCTACCAGCGTGGGCGCTGCGGCCAGACGCTCGGCAAGCTCGTCGACGTCGAAGATCTCGGTCGAGATAATGCCCATCTTGGAACCATTATCGCGCAGATGGCGCACCAGGGCGCGGGTATCGACACCCTCGATAGCGACGATGCCGTGAGCGCGCAGGTACTCCGGCACGCTGACGGCCGAGCGCCAGTTAGAAGGCGTGGCGCACATGTCGCGAACGATCATGCCGCGCATAGCCGGAGCGCTCGCAGGGCGCACGGCGTCGCCGGGGAAGGCCGACTGGACGTCGGTCTCGTCGATACCGTAATTGCCGATCTGCGGATAGGTCATGGTTACGATTTGGCCGGCATAACTCGGGTCGGTCATGACCTCAAAGTAGCCCTCGAGCGAGGTGTTGAAGCAGACTTCGCCGGTCGCGGTGCCCTCGGCGCCGCATGCACGTCCATAAAAAATGGTCCCATCCTCAAGATACAGGATGCAGGGACCACAGGTGCCCTTGCTGGTTTTGGCCAGCATACGCTGGCAAAGCTCGCTGGGCGCGAAGGTGCGGGCGGCAGCGCCCGCGGTATGGTTGTTCGCCATAGTTCTCCTTCCCGGTCTCACAGGACCGGTTTAAAGGTGTGTAGTTAGGCCTCGCGGTATTGTAACCGCAAGCATGCCTCATAGCGTTAATTTCATCGAAATGTTTACGAAATGGTAATTATGACTTTCTATGCATAATGATTTTTCTGGGACGGGGATTAAAAAATCATCCCGCGAGGCTTGTGGCTCACGCGGGATGATGACGTCTTACTTTCTCTTGTCCTGCTCCAGCAAATCGGACGGTGAGCGATCGGGCTTGCCACCGCGGAAAATCTCGCGGCCATGCAGACGATGTTCCAGGTCACGTTCGGCCTTTTCCTCGTCAATCTTGGTCTGGCTAACCACCGGGTCCTCAATCAACGACGACACCGAGTTCACCTGCTTCTGAATGCGTTCGGCGATGGTGTCATCCATACTCACGATGCGCATCTTCCAGTCGATACTCGTGGCGTTGGATGAGCTCTTGGTCCACACGAACGTCAAAATGGCGCTCTGGTGGCCCCGCGCGGGGAACATGCCAAAGAAGGAATCGTGCTGAATGTTGCTATCCTCGTCGATATAGGCGTGAACGTTATACACCACGCGGTCGATCTTATCGTTGAGCAGCGCGTTGGTCGCAAGCGCCGCGGCCTGGATCTGCCCGTTGGACAGCAGCTCGAGCTCGTTGGCAGACGACGTGTCCAACACCGTTACCTCGACCGTGCCCGTACGCTCATCGGCTTCATCGACGGTAAAGTCGAGCGGAAACTGCGTAAAGCCGTTGCCCCACTCAAGGCCGCCCTTCAGCGCCGTCGAAACGGTATCGACCGAAACGCTCTCGGACAGGTTGGCGGTATTCAGGCGACGCATCACGCCGTAGCCAATCTGCATGCCCACGATCAGCACCAAGATGCCGATAACCACGGCCATGGCAGTCTTCGTAATGGTATGGCTCACCTGCGAACCCGAAGGATCGTCCTCGGACAGCGGGTCGATATGTTTTGCCTGGCTCGCGCGGTCCTCGCTGCGCAGCTGCGCTAGCGCCGCTTTGTCACCGCGCTTGGCCGCGGCCTCTTTCTCGCGCATGCGCTCGGTACGCTTTTTGGCAAGCGTAGGATCCAAGACGCCGGATGCATCGATTTCGGAGAATAACTCCGTCACTTCTTCCGGAGTCAAAGGGTTCTTGTCAGCCATAAACTTCCTGTCATATCAATCAGTCGAGCTCGTGCGCACGCGCACCTTC
>CABUJL010000153.1 GCA_902491915.1 uncultured Collinsella sp. | reverse complement strand
AACCTCGCGGTTGCAGGCGATGATGCCGCCGAAGGCGCTCTTGGGATCGCAGGCAAAAGCGCGGTCGTAGGCAGCCGTGATGTCCTCGGCAACGGCGGAACCGCAGGGGTTCTGGTGCTTGAGGATTACGCAGGCCGGCTCGTCGAACTCGCGGACCAGGTTCCAGGCGGCGTCGGCATCCAGATAGTTGTTGTAGCTGAGCGGCTTGCCCTGGATCTGCTTGGAGCCCACGAGCGGGAACTGCGAGCTCGCGGTGTTCTCGCAGCCCTCGGCAAAGCGATAGACTGTGGCTTTCTGCTGCGGGTTCTCGCCATAGCGCAGGTCGTCGACCTTCTCCAGCGAGATCTCGAGCTTGGCAGAGGTGTCCGCCACGTCGCTTGCCTGGGCGGCAAGCCAACGGGAGATAGCCGTGTCGTAGGCGGCGGTGGTCTGGTAGACCTTCACCTGCAGGCGACGACGGGTGGAAAGCGTGGTGCAGCCACCGGTCTCGTGCATCTCGGCCAGGACGGCATCATAGTCGGCCGGGTCGGAAATGACGGTAACGCTCGTGGCGTTCTTGGCAGCAGAGCGCAGCATGGAGGGACCGCCGATGTCGATGTGCTCGATGGCATCCGCGAAGGTGACCTCGGGGTTGGCGACAGTCTTCTCGAACTCGTACAGGTTGACGACGACCAAGTCGATCAGCTTAATGCCGTGCTGAGCGGCCTCCTGCATGTGCTGCTCGGAATCGCGGCGGGCCAGCAGCGCGCCGTGAACCTTGGGGTGCAGGGTCTTAACGCGGCCGTCCATCATCTCGGGATAGCCCGTGAACTCCTCGATGGGGGTTACGGGAACGCCCGCGTCCTCGATGGCACGAGCCGTGCCGCCCGTAGAGATGATCTCGACGCCAAAGTCATCGACCAGCGTCCGTGCGAAATCGACGACGCCCGTCTTATCGGTAACCGAGATCAACGCGCGTGCGATCTTCACATCAGATCCCATGCAGTCCTCCTGTCTGGTACGCCGCCGTGCTCTGTGAGTCGGTGATACGTCGATCTGCAGCGCTCGCGCAGCGGCATTGAAAATACTGATTCAATGTAGCGCATCGAGCGCATCGATGCACCCCGCAACGGGCGCATATGCAGAAAAAGTTTGTGAGCGGAGGCGATGGGCGCGGCACCGGGCACGGTGAGTTCATGGAACACAGGGGCACCATAATCAGATGCCAATGGCGTGGTAGAACTGTGCTCGATATGCATCCGCAAAAGAAAGAGGCACCATGGTCTCGCGGGTTCTCTACCGACCGTTTGATACCGAAGACTTCGACGCCATCGCGCTGATTCTGCAGCAGCTTTGGCATAACAATTCGGATAACGATGAGTACAACCGCCTTGAGGCCGCATGCGACCTCGCCTATTGCCTTTCGTCGTCGACGTTTTCGCAGGTTGCCGTAATCGACGGTCAGGCGCGCGGCATTTCGCTCGCGCGTGCGGGACAAAGCTCCGGCGCCACCGTCAAGGAACATTGGATGGATACCGAACGCTCGCTGCTGTCGCAAATGCGCGAGCTGGAGCCCGATGCTTGCGCCGAGTATCTCTCGTTTGTGCGCGCAACCATCCGAACCAACAACCGCCTGCTCGAGAGCAGCCCGTTGCCGCACGACAACGAGGTCACGCTGCTTGCCGTGGATCGCGATGTCCATGGCCTGGGCGTTGGCACGGTTCTGCTCGATGCCGCCGTCTCGCACCTGTCCTCGCTTGGAGCGACGAGGGCGCACCTGTACACCGACTCCAACTGCTCGTGGAAGTTCTACGAGCTGCACGGCTTTAAGCGCACGGCCACGCACCGCGCCAACCGCGAAGAGCGCCGTCACGACATGCCGCGCGAAAGCTACCTCTACGAACTCGATCTAACAGCCTAAACCCGGCAGCCATACCTAGTCATTTAGGGATGTTCCCAGTGATTAGTCGTTGGGGACAGCCTTCGTAGGTAGCGCATAAAAATGGGATGGATCCGTCGGCAGTCGCCGGAGAAGATCCATCCCAAAAATCAGAGCGCGCTAGAACGTTCCGCCGCCGCCTCCGCCGCCGCCGCTGCCGCAGCTCGAGCTATCGGAACTCGAAGCCAGCTCGCGGATGGTCTCGTGATACACATCGTTGAACGAATCGAGCGGAGACTCGTTGCCGTAGTGATGGTAATACCACCAGTAGCAGGGGTAGTTGTCGTAGAAATCGTCGCTGTTGCGCAGGTCCGCAGGCACGGCCTCGGCCAGCTGTCGCAGCACTTCTTTCGAAACGCCCAGGGCAACGCCCATCACCAGCAGCTTGTTCCACAGCACCAGATCGCCCGGGACGGCTTCCTTTAGGCGCGTGAAATCCTCGAGCCAATGCTTGAGCGCCTTGCAGCGAGCCGCCACCTCGGCGCCCTCCGGCGTGTAACGGCGGAAGGTGCAGCTCAGGACAAAGCCCACAATCGTGACGGGGATCGAGATCATAGCGGCACCGACGTTGGCGTCCGCAAAGTCGGTATAGAACAGAGAGCCCAAAATGCCAAAGACAATGATGATGCCAAGGACCAAGCCAAGCACCATGGCGACGGTGCCGTCCGATGCAATAAGCTCGCGCGCCTCCAGCTTGCCCTTAACCGTGCTCTGATAGTCCTCGAGCTTGTCGCCAACAGATTCAGTACGCTCGCTGGCATACTCCTCCAGCTCGCTAAACGTGCGCGAACGGACGCCGTCTTTATCGGGCTTAACGCCAGCGAAGAAGACCTTGAGCACGTCGCGATCGATGCCGTCCTTCTTGGCAGCCTTCCAGGCCTCGTCGGTCACTGTGATGCGATACGTCTGCTCCTCTTTTTCGCGACGGAGCAGACCCTTCTTCTTGGTCTCGGTCGCTTCCTCCAGCTTGATCACGCGGTCGTCGGTCAGCTTCATCAGTGTGGCGATATATGCCTGATCGGGCACGTCGTTCCAGCTCATAAGAGCTGCAAGCACCGCGGGATGGTCGGCCGAGGGCACATCGCGGAAGTACTCGTCCTGGAAGAGTGACTTGGGCTTGGGCCTGCGCAGCTTGAGCATCACGATCACACCGGTATAGGCAACCGCCACAACAACACACACCACGGCAATCGCGCTGGCAACCGCACGCGCGTGCTCACGGCGGGCGTTAGCTTCGTCGGCCCATTCCTTCTCTTCGCTCAGGATCGTTGACATGCGCTCTTCGCCCGAAGCGGCAAGCTGCGGCACCCAGTCGCTAGGGAAGGCGATGCGTGCCTCGGCGAATTCGCCCTGGTGCACGCAGGGAATGGTATAGGTGACCATGGGCTCGTCCTCATCGAGCGACACGTCGCCCGTCAGCGGACCATGGCCCCATGCGCGGAAGTTATCGCCCTTGACGGCCGCCGTCCCGGCAGCGGCATTCGCGAAGCACACTTCCATCTCGACGTCATCGGAATCCGCAGACCAGCCGTCACCTACGAACTTCCAGTAGAGCTCGGCGGTATCGGCCCAGTTCATAACCGCACCGGTCATGGTGTAGCTCACGTAGTAGATTGCGCTGTCGCCGCTCTCGTGAGGGCTGAACACCTTAATCCTTACGCCGTCACCGGTCTGCTCGACCGTGTAGACGCCAGAGTCGCCCTTGTTCGCGCTATCGACTTTGTTAAACGCGGTGTCCTCTTCCTCGACACTCAGCACGTCGACGCCCGCCGTGCCGCCCTGCTGG
>CABUJL010000152.1 GCA_902491915.1 uncultured Collinsella sp. | reverse complement strand
CATGCGCTTCTTGCCCTCTTTCTGCTTCTCGAGCAGCTTGCGCTTTCGCGAGATATCGCCGCCGTAGCACTTGGCCAGCACGTCCTTGCGGCGTGCCTTAACGGTGGAGCGGGCAATGATCTTGTTGCCGATGGCACCCTGGATAGGCACCTCGAACAGCTGACGCGGAATGATCTCCTTGAGCTTGTCGCACAGGCCGCGGGCAAGACCGTAGGCTTTATCCTTGTGCACGATAAACGACAGCGCGTCCACCTCGTCGCCCGAAAGTAGGATGTCGAGCTTGACGAGCTCGGAGGGGCGATATTCGTTGAACTCGTAGTCGAGCGAGGCGTAACCCTTGGTGCGGCTCTTGAGCTGATCGAAGAAGTCCAAGATGAGCTCGGCGAGCGGCATATCAAAGCGCATCTCGACCGATTTGCTCGTCAGGTGGATCATATCGGTCGTGACGCCACGGTGCTCGATAGCGAGCTGCATGACGGCACCCGTATACTCGGGCGGGCAGATGATCTTTGCCTTGAGGTAAGGCTCTTCGATACGCTCGATGCGCGTGGCCTCGGGCAGATCCTGCGGGCTGCGGACATCGACCATCTCGCCGTCAGTCTTGTACACGTGGTAGTCGACCGAGGGGCTCGTGGCGATCAGGTCCAGATTGAACTCGCGCTCCAGGCGCTCTTTGACGACCTCCATGTGAAGCAGGCCCAGGAAGCCCACGCGGAAGCCAAAGCCCAGCGCCACCGACGTCTCAGGCTCCCACACCAACGACGGATCGTTGACGTGCAGCTTATCGAGCGCGTCGCGCAGGTTCTCATAGTCCTTGTTGTCGATGGGGAACAGGCCCGTGTAGACCATGGGTTTAGCCTCGCGGTAGCCCGGCAGCGGCTCGGGGCAGGGGTTCGAAGCCCACGTAAGGGTATCGCCCACGCGCACGGCCTCGGGGTCCTTCAGACCCGTGACCACATAGCCGACCTCGCCGACAGTCAGAGCATCGACCGGCGTCTCGGCAGGGCGCTTGACGCCCACGCCGTCGACCAAGAAGTCGCCCTTGGCCTGCATCATGCGCAGGGTATCGCCCTTTTTGATGGACCCGTCAAAGATGCGCACCGTGGCGACGACGCCGCGGTACTCATCGAAGTACGAATCCAGAATAAGTGCCTTGAGAGGGCCATTTGCATCGCCCTTGGGAGGCGAGATCAAAAAGACAATGGACTCCAGCAAATCATGGATGCCCTCGCCAGTCTTGCCCGACACGCACACGGCATCGTCGGCGGGAATGGCCAGATCGTCTTCGATCTCGGTCTTAACTTCGTCGGGGTGCGCCGAGGGAAGGTCGATCTTGTTGATGGCCGGAACAATGTCCAAGTTGGCGTTCATGGCGAGCGTCGCGTTGGAAACGGTCTGCGCCTCGACACCCTGAGTGGCGTCCACGACGAGCACCGCACCCTCGCAAGCGGCAAGCGAACGCGAGACCTCATAGGTGAAGTCCACATGGCCCGGCGTATCGATCAGGTTGAACTGATACGTCTCGCCGTCGTCGGCGTCATAGGACACGCGGACGGCATTGGACTTGATCGTGATGCCGCGCTCGCGCTCGATGTCCATCGTGTCAAGCAGCTGCGACTCCATGTCGCGCTCATCGACGGTATGGGTGAGCTCGAGGATGCGGTCACTGATCGTGGACTTGCCATGGTCGATATGCGCAACGATCGAGAAGTTACGGATGTGGGAAATGTCAATTGAAGTATTCATGCGGACTATCTTACCCGAGCGGTACAAAAAATGGAGCCTGTTCCATAAAACAGGCTCCATTTATGCGCGTAATCTGTGTGGTGTGAAATTTACAACTTAAGCGTTGATGCTGTTCACGAGCTTGGCAAGACCGGACTTGCGGTTGGAAGCCTGGTTCTTGTGGATGACATGCTTAGCGGCAGCCATGTCGAGACGCTTGGTGACGGTCTTGAGGGCAGCCTGGGCCTTCTCGGCGTCGCCCTCGGCAACGGCGGACTGGACGTGCTTGGTCAGCGTCTTGAGCTCGGACTTGACAGCCTTGTTACGCATGCGAGCTGCCTCATTGGTGCGGATACGCTTCTTCTGAGACTTGATGTTTGCCACTTCTGGAGTTCCTTTCGAGTTCCTTGCAAAAAATGTATGACACCTCTGAGACACGGTGAGGTCATGCAAGCGCCTACTATAGCACGCTCCCCCTCAAAGGGATAGAACGAATTTGTCAAATAGGCAGGTATCATCACGATTTTCTCAAGATGTTCGTAATCCAGAGCAAAAGCGCGGTCTGAGAATCGGCCGAGCCCTTGAGCGCGAGCTCCACATCGACGGCACCCTCGAGCGCGGCAACGAGCTCGGTCATCGAAAAACGACGTGCCCAGGTAAGATGATTCTTGACCTGCCAGGCCTGAAGCTTGAGCGTCGCGGCGAGCTCACGTCCCTGCCCGCGCCCATCGAGCGCTTTGGCGACGATCAGTTCACGGATGCGACCGCATAGCAGCGTGTAGGTCCACACGTAACTCTTAGAGGGCAGAAGTTTAAAGAGCTCGAGCGAACGCCGCATATCGCGAGCCGAGACGGCGTTGAGGAAGTCCCAGGGTTGAACCTCGGCCGTGCGCACGATCCAACGCTCCACGTCGGCAAGCTCAATCTGGGGCGCCTCGACCATCTGGGCGAGCTTTGCCAGGTCGTTATCGAGCATGCGCGTGTTTTCGCCCGAACGCGAGACGAGCTCCTCGGCAGCAGCCGTCGAGATGGACTTACCGTGCTGCGTCGCCATCTGCTGAACGCGGCGCGGCAGTTCCCAGCGCTTGGTACCCGAGCAATCGACGATAGCCTTCTTGTCGATCTTGGCGATTGCCTTATACAGGCGCGTATTCTTGGCAAGTGAGTCGGCGATAATGAGACAGACCGTCGTGGGGCTGGGACTTGTGAGGTACTCGACGAGGGGTTCCGAGACCGCCTTGGCAAGCTTGGAGCAGCCGTCGAGGATCACCAGGCGAAACTCACTACCCATGGGAAAGGTATTGAGCGAGCCGATGATCGACTCGATATCGGGATCTTTCGTCATGTCGCGTTCATCGAGGTTGAACTCAACCATACCCGACTTTTCCAAGCGAGCTTTCATACGCGAGACGGCGTGGTCGCGCTTGACCCCATCGGTACCGACGATCAGATAAGCCGGCAGCAGACCGGTTTCGGACATTGCGCTCCCCTCTCGCAGACTCTCGAATTCGTACCGTGCCATTTTAGCCCAGGGGTTGGTCCCGCGCCAACGGCAGCATCACGGTCGCTGGCATCGCATCGCAAAGCCCTTCGCGGTCGGCGAAACGGTAATGTCTCCTTGCTCGATGGTGCAAGCGAATGCGCCGCCCGCATCGCGAACCACATCGATGCAGGCATCGGATGGATGGCCGTAGCGGTTGCCCTCGCCCGCACTCGCGATAGAGAGCTCGGGCTTAAGCGTGCCCAGCAGGTCTGTGTCGACAGAAACCTTTGAGCCGTGATGCCCTAGCTTGAGCACATCGATATCCCCCACCTCCTGTACAAACTCGCGTTCCTGATCGAGCTCGGCATCACCGGTGAGTAGCATGCGGAGACTCTGGCCTCCTTGGACATAACTGAGCAGCAAGACAAGCGAGTCTTCATTGCCCTCGCCATCCACGGACTCGAATGGCCACATCACGCGGGCGCAAAATGAGCCGATGTCGACCGTATCCCCACGGCGTACCTGCCGATACTCCACGCCAGGTCGGCTCAATACCTCGGCAGGAGCATCCTCCAGCGCATCCGCCGCCACGGCAATCGTTCCGACCGAAAACTGTTCGAGCACGGCAGGCAGACCACCCCAGTGATC
>CABUJL010000151.1 GCA_902491915.1 uncultured Collinsella sp. | reverse complement strand
GTTCCCGGCTCCGTCGCCGAGGACCGCAAGGTCGGTCTGGGCCACGGCAACCTGGGCGCTATGCTGCTCTCCGACGACACCGAGTGCTTCGCCTTCTTGGCTGGCCACGAGTCCTTCGCTGCCGCTGAGGGCGCTATCGGTCTGGCTCTGAACGCCAACAAGGCTCGCAAGAAGCCGCTGCGCGTTATCCTCAACGGTCTGGGCAAGGACGCTGCTCAGATCATCGCCCGCATCAACGGCTTCACCTACGTGAAGACCCAGTTCGACTACTACACGGGCGAGCTCAAGGTCGTCGAGACCATCCCCTACTCCGATGGTCCCCGCGCTGCCGTTAACTGCTACGGCTCCGACGATGTCCGCGAGGGCGTTGCCATCATGTGGCACGAGAACGTCGACATCTCGATCACCGGTAACTCCACCAACCCCACGCGCTTCCAGCACCCCGTCGCTGGCACTTACAAGAAGGAGCGCCTCGAGGCTGGCAAGAAGTACTTCTCCGTCGCTTCTGGTGGCGGCACTGGCCGTACCCTGCACCCGGACAACATGGGCGCCGGCCCTGCCTCTTACGGCATGACCGACACCATGGGCCGTATGCACTCCGACGCCCAGTTCGCCGGTTCTTCCTCCGTGCCTGCGCACGTCGACATGATGGGTCTCATCGGCATGGGCAACAACCCCATGGTCGGTGCCACCGTCGCCTGCGCTGTCGCCGTCGAGGAGGCCCTCAAGGCCTAATCGCGCCCGCGCGATGCTCATATAGTTGAGATTTGGAGCCGCTACCTTTCGAGGTAGCGGCTCTTTTTGTTTGTCCCGTCCCAAATTGGTTACTCTTATTAGAAGGTCCGATGTATCAGTTGCGGTGAAATACGGACTGAATTGCATCCATACAGGCCAAAACAGTCCGTATTCCACCGCAACTTATCAAATGGGCCGACCGAAGTGGCCGAGTCAACCTGACGCCCACCTGCCATATTTGCCCTTTACCGATTTGCCGAGTCTTTGCGGCCCCATTGCCGATCACCCGTGCGACAATGCGCCGGACGAGAAAGGAATCCGATGGAATCGACTGATGTACTGGTAATTGGATCTGGCATTGCGGGCCTTTGCGCCGCCATAGAAGCAGCACGCGCCGGCGCGTCCGTCACCGTGGCAAGCGCCGGCAAGACTATGAGTGGATCGAGCTTCTTCCCCGGCACTTGGGGCCTCGGCCTTATTGGCCCCGTCGACGTAAATGACGAACAAGACCTCATCGACACCATCCAAACCGTCGGCGGCGGTGTTGCCGACACCGAACTCGTCCAGACATTCGTCCACGGCATTCCCCGGGCAATTACATGGCTCGAGCAAGACCTGGGCGTTGAACTCCAGCATCCGCAAAGCGCCGAGAGCGCTCAGCAAAAGCAGTTTATCCCCTGCTTTGACAACAAGACGCGCATGTGGCGCGGCCTCACCCGCAAGCCCCTTGAGGACGCTCTGACAGCCCAGATCGAGTCACTCGGCATTCGCCTACTCCCCCACCACGAGCTTATAGACCTTGTTGAGGACACGACCGGAAAGGTTGCCGGCGCCGTGCTCTACAACCAAAAGGACAAGCGCATCGTGACCTTTACAGCAAAGGCTACCATCATCGCCACCGGTGGCACCGGAGGTCTGTTCGAGCATAGCCTCACTTCGGCTGATGTGCTCAGCTCCTCGCAGGCCATCGCACTGGCGCACGGCGCATCGCTTACTAATATAGAGTTCATGCAGATGATGCCCGGCTTCATCGAGCCCAAGCGCAACCTGGTCTTCAACGAAAAAACCTGGCGCTACGTCACGTTTGACCAACCGGTCGATATTGCCGACGAAAAGCTAGACAATCTGCTTGAGCAGCGCTCCGGATATGGTCCTTTCACCTCGCGCTTGGCCTCCCGTGCCATCGACCTCATCATCGATCAGGCAGGTGCCGAAGGCCTAGCGCTCCACTACGACTTTCCCCGCGAGAATGTCCCAGAGTTTGTGCAGAACTTTGCCACCTGGCTACAAGACGAGCACGGCATCGCGCCGACCGACGAGATGCGCGTGGCGATGTATGCCCACGCCGCCAACGGCGGCATCAAGATCGATAAGACCGCGCACACGGGTGTTGAGGGCCTCTACGCTTGCGGCGAGGCGACAGGCGGCATGCACGGCGCCGACCGCATTGGTGGCTTGTCAAGCGCCAACGGCATCGTGTTCGGACGTATCGCAGGCGCATCGGCAGCCCTTGCAGCACAGAAAGAGCCTGAGACAGCCCTGAAGGCGGAGATCGCCCTCCCCCAGTACGGCATTGCCACAAAAGATGTCGAACGCCTGGCACAAAGCCTTAAGCACACGATGAGCACCTATTGCATGATCAACCGCACCGAGACGGGCCTATCCGAGGCACTACACGAGCTTGAGGACTTGAAGACGGAGGCTACGACCTTGAGCACACAGAAAGCCCAGGACAGCGAAGTCGCTGCCCTCGCCCGCCTACAGTCGCAGATTCAGTTGGCAACGGAAATGGTCAAAGCCATGCGCAAGCGGACCGAAAGCCTGGGTTCGCACTATCGAGCAGACTAAACTGGACACCTATCTAAAGCAGAACACAACTAATCGATATCCATGGGTCCCGTGAGCTCAAAGTGGCACGGGGCCCGTTCGTGTCCGCACGACAGCGTATCCTTATTCTGAATACAGAGCTGGCAAAGCCCGCATAGACAATAGACCGACGAGGAGGAGATATGGACAGCAGAGATATCGAGAAGTGGCGTGTCGAACTTGATAGCTACGCCAATACGGAAGACGGCGTTGAGTATTGGCTCGCACGCGATTTAATGGAACCCCTCGGATACGTCCAATGGCGCAATTTTGAGACTGCAATTAAGAGGGCGATGGCATCGTGTGAAGTCAACGAAATGCCTGTTGCTTCCTATTTTGTTGAAACCAGCAAAATAGTACCTACAGGAATAGGACAAAAAGCAGTCAAAGACTATAAGTTAACGCGCTACGCATGCTATTTAATCGCCCAAAACGGAGACCCAAACAAGCCGGAGATCGCGCTCGCACAGGCGTACTTCGCCGTGCAGACGCGCCGTCAAGAGCTCATAGAGCAGCGCTTCGCAGAGATTCAGCGCTTGCAGGCGCGCCACTCGCTATCCGATTCAGAGAAACAACTCTCGGGTATTGCGTTCAAACGCGGCGTGGGCTCCAAAGGATTCGCGATCATCAAGTCGAAGGGCGATGAAGCGTTATTCGGGGGCAGAAGCACGGCGGAAATGAAGCAGCAGCTCGGCGTACCCAAGAGCGCGGCATTGGCGGACAGGTTAGCCGATGTCCTCATCAAAGCAAAGGACCTTACGAACTCGATGACGGCCTTCAACGCCGAAGAACACGACCTGTTCGGTCTGGACCAGATCAAACAAGAACACGTCGAGAACAACACAAGCGTGCGTGGCAGCCTCATCGACCGCGGAATTGTCCCCGAGAACCTACCGCCTGCCGAGGATACAAAAAAGCTCGAGCGTCGTGTGAAGGCAGACGAGAGGAAACTCAAGGAGGGTACTGACGGTTTTACCGATCCCCAGGGTAGGCTCGATCTGTGAAAGCGGCCGCGCCCTTTCGGGTTCGACCCCATGCGAGGTCAACAAAAAAGCGACCAGCCTAAGCTAGTCGCTTTAACAATCTTTGGGTGGGCCGTCAGGGGGTCAGCCTGCTGCGCAGGCGGCCGCTGCGGCGCTTCGCGCCTTGCGCGCTGCGCTGGCAAATGCTTACGCATTTCCTCAGCTCCGCGCCCCGACGGGTTCGACCCCATGCGAGGTCAACAAAAAAGCGACCAGCCTGAGCCAGTCGCTTTAACGATCTTTGGTGGGCCGTCAGGGGGTCGAACCCTGGACCTT
>CABUJL010000150.1 GCA_902491915.1 uncultured Collinsella sp. | reverse complement strand
GGCCATCATGCTTGATCGCTTCTTTTCGCCCGGTGGCAACATCAACGAATTCCTTCGCAAGATGGGCATCTACCTGGGCATTTCGCTCTTTCTGATCTTTATCCAGCCCGATTTCGGTACTGTCCTGATCATCCTGTTGACCCTCATGTGCATGGCGTTGTTTGCGGGTCTCGACCCCAGATTTATCATCGGCGTGATAATCTTCGGTATTCTCGTGATCGTGATTGCGCTTGTCGCAGAGCCGTACCGTATGGTGCGTATTCAGGTTGCCTTGAACCCTTGGGCCGACGAGTATGGTGATGGCTATCAGGCCACGCTTGCCATCATGGCCTTTGCTTCGGGCGGTCTGTTCGGCCGTGGCATCGGCAACTCAACCATGAAGTACTCGTATCTGCCCGAGGCGCACAATGACTACATCTTGGCCATCATTGGCGAGGAAGTCGGCTTTGTTGGAACCGTGCTGTTCTTCTTGGTGTTTGCGATGCTGATCTACTCGGCGTTTCGCATTGCCGAGCAGGCGACCGATCGTCGGGGCGCGCTCATGGCGTCTGGCTCCGCGGTCATTCTCGCGGTGCAGTTTTTGATTAACGCGCTGGGCATCCTCAACGTGTTTCCCATGACGGGCAAACCGTTGCCGTTTATTAGCTACGGCGGTTCGTCGATTATTGTGTCGCTCATGCTTGCCGGGTTGATCCTGCGCGTTTCGTACGAGAGCGCCCGCCGCGATGAGTATGACCGCCGCCGCGAGAGCTTTGCCGTTATGGATGAGAGTACCGCCGGCGTGCCCCACGTGCGCGGCGAGCGATCTTCGCGTAACGGTTTTACCGTCCTGGATGGCTCTGCGACCGAGCCGGCAGCCCGCCCGCGTCAGCGAACGGCGCCGCAAGGTCGTCCTCAGCGCCCCAGCCCTCGCAACGCGGACGGCGGATATAATCGAATCGATTTGAACTCGGACCCGTCGGCGCGTCTGCGTACCGACGACCAGGGACCGCGTGTACGAAGGGACTACCATGACCGATAAAATGACCGTTGCTATTGCAGCCGGCGGCACGGCCGGGCACATCAACCCCGCGCTCGCCTTGGCCGAAGAGCTGCGTGACCGTGGCCACCGCGTTGTGTTCGTGGGCCAGTCGCGCAAGCTCGAGGGTCGTCTGGTCCCCGAGGCTGGGTTTGATTTTGTGCCCATTACGGTCACGGGCTTCGACCGCTCCCGTCCTTGGACGGCGCTGACCTCGCTGTGGCGTGTCAACAAGGCCAAGCGTGCGCTCGCCAGTCATTTCTCAAAGGTCGGCAAGCCCGATGCCGCCATTGGTTTTGGTGCCTATGTCGAGGTTCCGCTGCTGGGGTGGTGCAAGGGCGCGGGCGTTCCGTATCTGCTGCATGAGCAGAACTCTGTTCCGGGCCTGGCCAACAAGATGATGAACTCCCACGCCGCCCGCGTGTGCATCTCGGTGCCGGCAGCGCGTTCGGTCTTTGAGCGCGAAGGTGACCCTGACCACGTGCTCATGACCGGCAACCCCGTACGTCGCTCGGTGATCGAGGGCGATCGCGCTCGCGGCCGCAAGGCACTTGGCGTTCCCGAGGACGCTACGCTGCTGCTCGTCTTTGGCGGTTCACTTGGCGCCCAGCACCTCAACGAGCGTGTGGCTTCGCTCAAAAACGAGCTGCTTTCGCGCAAGAACCTCTATGTGTTGCATTCGACGGGTGCCGACGGCTTTGAGGAGACCGAGCGCGCTTTGGCGCTGACGCCCGAGGAGGCGAAGCGTTACCGCGTCCAGCCTTACATCGACAACATGGGCGATATGCTGGCTGCTGCCGATTTGGTGCTCTCGCGTTCGGGCGCATCGAGCGTGGCCGAGATCGCTGCGCTCGCCGTGCCTTCGGTGCTCGTGCCGTACCCGCATGCGACGGCCGACCACCAAACCACCAATGCCCGTTATCTGGTCGACGCTGGGGCCGGCGTGCTCTGCGCCGATGCCGATATCGACGGTTCTGCCTTTGCCGATGAACTGCTGCACCTGGTCGATGACGCGGCGGCGCGCGACGCCATGCGTCAGGCGGCGCGTGGTCTGGCCCAGGATAGGGCCGCCGCTCTTCTGGCGGATGCGGTAGAGGGTTTGCGTTAGTTAGACGGGATATCGTCGGTCGCCCTCGCGCTGATGCGGTAGGTGCGGTACAGTTAACGGGTTACAGGCAGTGTTTACGCAAGGAGTACACGAGCACATGGCTGATTCCCAGACTGCAACCTCCGCGCCCGAGTTTAAGAGCGCCCACTTTATCGGTATCGGCGGCGCCGGCATGAGCGGCATCGCCCTCGTTCTGCACGAGCGCGGTTATGCCGTTACCGGCTCCGACCTTAAGACGTCACGTTATATCCGCCAGCTTACCCGCGCTGGTGTGAAGGTGCATGTGGGCCATGAGGCCGCCACGATCGACGAGGTCAAGCCCGACGTGGTTGTTGTCTCCACCGCTATTCCGGAGTCCAACCCCGAACTCGTGCGCGCTCGCGAGCTTGGTATTCCCGTGTGGCCCCGTGCTAAGATGCTCTCTGCTTTGGGCCACGGCTACACCACCGTCGCTGTTGCCGGCACGCATGGCAAGACCACCACGTCTTCGATGTGCGCCACCATGCTCGACCGCATGGGTCTGGATCCGAGCTTCTTGATCGGCGGCATTGTCGAGGGCTATGACACGAACGGCAAGAACGGCTCGGGCGACTATTTTGTCGCCGAGGCCGACGAGTCCGACAGCTCCTTCCTGTTCCTGAACCCCAACGTGGTCATTGTGACCAACGTCGAGGCCGACCACCTCGATCACTACTCGGGTATCGAGGAGATCGAGGCGACTTTCGCCAAATTCATGAGCCTGGTGGGCGAGGACGGCACCGTCATCGTCTGCGGTGAGGACTCGCATCTGGTCGAGCTCGCCAAGTCGACGGGCCGTCACGTGCTTTCCTACGGCTTTGCCGAGAGCAACGACATCGTCTGCATGCACCCGGATGTCAAGGGCATCCAGAGCGACTTTATCGTTCGCTTTGAGGACGGCACTGAGCACGCTGTGGAGATCAAGAGCAATCCCGGTCGCCACAACATGCTCAACGCCACGGCGGTGCTCACCGTCGCCCATGTTCTGGGCTTTGACATCGACGCCGCCGCCAAGGCGCTCTCGAGCTTTGAGGGCGTCCGCCGTCGCTTTACCCACGTGGGCGATATCGATGGCATCACCGTGGTCGATGATTACGGCCATCACCCCACCGAGATCAAGGCGACGCTTGCTGCCGCTTCGTCGCTGGGCTACAAGCATGTCGACGTCGTGTTCCAGCCGCACCGTTATTCGCGTCTGCAGGCCCTGTGCGACGACTTTGCCGATGCATTTGCCAATGCCGATAAACTGCTGCTGATTGATGTGTTCTCGGCTGGCGAGATGCCCATTCCGGGTGTTACCTCTAAGATGCTCGCCGATACCGTGCGCGCCAAGCATCCTGGCAAGGAGGTCGTGTACTGCTCCAGCCGTCTTGAGCTCAATCAGGAGCTCGAGCAGATGGTGGGCGAGGGCGACCTGCTGCTCACCATGGGTGCCGGTGACGTTACGACCGTCGGTCCCGAGTTTATCGAGTATCTGACTGCCAAGAAAGACGCTTAAGTCTAATGGGTCTGTTTAACGCCGTCATGGCGCTCTCGGGCATGATCGACACGGATGTGATCGAGGACGAGCGCCTTGCGCGTCATACGAGTTATCGTATCGGCGGCAAGGCCGACCTCTTTGTGACGTGCCATAGCTATCATGCCCTTCGCCGCGCCGTGGCGGTGCTCGATCGCGAGCAGGTGCCGTGGGTCATCATCGGCAAGGGCTCCAATCTGCTGGTTGCCGATGGCGGTTATCGCGGCGCCGTCATTTCG
>CABUJL010000149.1 GCA_902491915.1 uncultured Collinsella sp. | reverse complement strand
ACGTTGGCGTTGTCCTTGGCCAGGATGGCCGTGATCTGGCCGATCATGTTGGGCACGTTGGCGTGCAGGCAGGCGATGCGGCTCGCGGCGCGCGCCTTGCCCATGCTGCAGGCGGGGTAGTTGACGCTGTGCGCGATGTTGCCGTTCTCCAGGTAATCCTTGAGCTCGCTGATGGCCATATCGGCGCAGTTGGCCTCGGCCTCGCCAGTGCCGGCGCCCGAGTGCGTGGTGATAAACGTATTGGGCATCTTGACGGTCTTGGGCGTGGCAAAGTCGCAGCTAAACCAGCTGAGCTTGCCCGCGCGCAGGGCGGCGTCGACGGCGTCCTCGTCAATGATGGTTTCGCGCGCGTAGTTGATGAGCACGGCGTCCGGGGCCAGCAGGTTAATCTGCTCGGTGCTGATCATGCCGATGGTGTCTGCCTTGCTGGGCACGTGCACGGTGAGGTAGTCGCAGCCGCGGCAGAGGTCCTCGAGCGTGCCGACGCGCTGCACCTCGCGGCTCAGTACCCACGCGTGCTCAACGGAAATGAACGGATCGTAGCCGTAAACGTCCATGCCCAGATCGACGCAGGCGTTGGCGACCTTGGAGCCCACGTTGCCCAGACCGATGACGCCGATGCGCTTGCCCTTGAGCTCGCGGCCCACAAAGGCCTTCTTGGCCTTCTCGGCGTCGACCTGGATCTCGGGGTCGTCGGCGTTGTCGCGCACCCAGTTCATCGACTGCACGACGCCGCGGCTCGAAAGCACCAGCATGCCCAGGACGAGCTCCTTGACGGCGTTGCTGTTGGCGCCGGGGGAGTTAAAGACGACGACGCCCTTCTTGGCGTACTCCTCGACGGGGATGTTGTTGACGCCGGCGCCGCAGCGGGCGATGGCGCGGATGCCCTCGGGCAGCTCGTAGCCGTGCAGGTCGGTCGAGCGCATCAGGATCGCGTCGGCCTCCTCGGCGGTGCTTACAAACTCGTAGCCCTCGCCAAACTCGACTTTGCCGTCTTTAGTGATGTCGTCGATGGTCTTAATCTTACGCATGGAAAAACTCCTTAGCAGGTTTTGATCTAAACAGGGTGGTCTGAGGTGGCTGGTCGGCCCGCGGGTTGCGGGCTAGTTAGATCGCGGGCTCAAACTATGCTGCGCTTCGAAGTCCTTCATGTACGAGGCCAGTGCCTGCACGTCCTCCATGGTGACGGCGTTGTACACGCTGGCGCGCATGCCGCCGACGAGGCGATGGCCCTTGACGTTTTGGATCTGGTGCTCTGCCGCGCCCGCAACAAAGGCGGCGTCGAGCTCGGCGTCGCCGGTACGGAACGTGACGTTGGCGATGGAGCGGCTGTCCTCCTGCGCGATGCCATGGAACAGCTCGCTTTGCTCGAGCAGGTCGTAGAGCAGGTTGGCCTTGGCCCAGTTGCGCTCGGCCATGGCGGCAAGTCCGCCGGTCTGCTCCACCCAACGGAACACCTTGCCGCACACGTAGATGCCAAAGGTGTTGGGCGTGTTGAGCATGGAGCCCTTGGCGGCCTGGGTCTTAAGGTCCAGGTACTGCGGCGTCTGCGCAAAGGCCGGGCCGTCAGCGATCAGGTCGTCGCGCACGATAACCACGGTTACGCCCGCGGCGCCGGCGTTTTTCTGCGCGCCGGCGTAGATGAGTCCGTAGCGCTCGACGTCGAGCGGCTGCGACAAAAAGCAGCTCGAGACATCGGCGACCAGCGGTACGTCGCCGCAATCGGGCAGCTCGTGGAACATGGTGCCAAAGATGGTGTTGTTCTGGCAGACGTAGACGTAGTCGAGCCCGTCGCCCGCGGCCTCGGCGGCAATGCGCGCGTTGACGTCGGCCATGTCGGGGATGCGGTTGAAGTTGGCGTCCTCGGAGCTCGCGAGCAGCACGGCCTCGCCGTACTTGGCGGCCTCTTTGTACGCCTTGTTGGCAAAGTTGCCGGTCACGACGTAGCCGGCGCGGCCGCGGCGCATGAGGTTCATCGGGATGCCCGCAAACTGCAGCGTGGCGCCGCCCTGCAAAAACAGGACACGGTAGTTGTCGGGGATGCTCAGCAGGCGGCGTAGGGTTGCCTCGGCGTCGTCGATGATCTGCTGGTACATGCTAGATCGATGGCTCATCTCGAGCACGGACATGCCGCAACCGCGGTAGTCCATCATCTCGTCGGCGATCTCGGCGAGCACGCTTGTGGGCAGTGCAGCCGGGCCAGCTGAGAAGTTGTGCACACGTGCCATCTTCTAGTTCCCCCTCGTAGTCGTTTGAACGTTCGGGATACTTTAGCACAGTGGAGCGCCAGGCGCGACCGCATCACGGTAAAACTCGACTGCGCCGCTATGATTTACAGGATGGTTACATGGGGGAGGCTACTTGAGTAGTTTGAATCTACTCAAAGGGTTCTTTCGATGGTCCTCGATTGCCAGGATGCTGATGTTTCGCTGCTCAACATCCACGTGGTAGTACACGCCGTAGTGCGCGCAAAAGAAGACCCTGCAGTCAATGGGCGGAAAGGCCGCCTGATAGTAGGGGTCGTATTCTTCGCCAAAATAAGGATGCTCGGCTAGAAAGTCGATGAGGTTGCCGATTCTGGCGTAGACTCGCTTCGAAGGAATCTCGGCATAGGCATAGAGTGCCTCGTCAGTCATGACAACATCAAAAGGCTCATCAAGTTCGTCGAGCTCTGAGTAGAACTCGACGTCTGCGTTATCCAATTTCATGGCGAGCTGCCCTGATGCGATCTGCATCTGCCTTGGCCTGTTTCCAAGGTCGCACACGACCGTTTACTAAGTCGTCGTAGCCACGCGTGATGGCTCGCTGGATGCGTTCTTCGCGCTCCTGAATGGCGGTTAGTGCGCGCGTCTGCTCGTCATAGGCCTCGGCATCCATGACGACAAGCGATGCCGACCCGTTTTTGGTTAGGTAGACGGGCTCTTTGGTTTGGTGGCAGCTATCTGCTATGGAACCAAAGTTGCGTTGCAGATCGGAAATAGGCTTTACGACAGGCATATGAAACTCCTTACATGGAATCATATGTATAGTTTTATGTTGATTATATCGTAAAGACAAATGAGGACATGAGCGAGCAGTCTTGCTTGTCCCATCTGGTGGCAGAAAGACGCGTGAGGCGTGCGGCGTGACCGCGCGACAGGTCTATTTTAATTGCCTTGGAGCCAAGGAAAATAATAGGGCCTTCAAGCGTGCGAGATCGCCGTTCACCGATTAAAACTACCGCTCATCTGCATATGCACAGTTGATTTGTTGCACAACAAAATGTTGCTAAACAAAAACGCACGCAAGTGGCGTATCAAGTAATCATTGGCATAGTTCTTCCTTATTTCCAATGCGGCCAATAGGTTGTTTGGGGAATCTTGGGGGTCGTTTCTGTATGAATAAAAATGCTACGAGCGCTGCAAATGATTCGATGGACGTTGTCGCGTACTACGAGTCACTTATTTTAGATGCGGTCGCGCAGGCCGATGCTCCGCTTCACGAAGCCCTGGTACGCTCGAGCGTGTATCGCACCATTAATGACTCATATGAGCGCGCGCTAGCCCAACTAGTTATACATGGCGAACTTCTATGTGCCAACGGCGAGTACAGCCTGGCGCCTGATGCGGCCGCGGAGGCGGGCCCGGTGTCTTCGGATTTCGCCGAGCCCAACGCTGTCGAGCTTGAAGCCGTTGATAGCGAAGATGTTGACGATGCTGCTGTTGACGGCGAGGCCGGTGAGCCTGAAGCAATTGACAATGCCATCGTTGATGACGAGGACACCGAGTCCGAAGAAGCTGTGCTTGAGGCCGCCGAAGGCGACACGCTTGAGGCTGCCGAGGATACTGGCGAGCTAGAGGATTCCGAACACGTTCAGCCTGAAGCGGATGAAGTCGCAGAAATTGAATCCGTCGATGTGGATGTGCCTGAGCCGATGGACGCTCAGCCCGAGTTCGCGGAGCCTGCCGCCCCCGAGCCCCCTGCGCCTATGGCTTGCAGTCCCATTTCGCT
>CABUJL010000148.1 GCA_902491915.1 uncultured Collinsella sp. | reverse complement strand
CCGGTTCCGGCAAGTCTACTATCGCCAAGGAGATCGCCCGCCGGCTGGGGTTTAACAAGCTCGACACGGGCGCCATGTATCGCGCCGTCACCTTCGCCGCGCTCGATCGCGGCATCGACCTGGACGACGAGGCGGCCATCGACGCCCTCGCCGAGCAGATCGAAATCCGCTTTACCAACGGCACCGGCGAGGACACGCGCCTGACCATCGACGGCCAGGACGCCTCGGCTGCCATCCGCACCCCGCAGGTGGACGCCAACGTCTCCAAGGTCTCGGCCTACCCGGGCGTGCGCGCCGCCATGCTCATCCATCAGCGCCGCGCAGCCGAAGACCGCGATATCGTGGCCGAAGGTCGCGACATCGGCACCGTCGTGTTCCCCAACGCGCAGGTCAAGGTGTTCCTGACCGCCGACCCGCGCGAGCGCGCCCGTCGCCGCGTGCTGCAGCGCCACCAAAACGACGCCCAGCCGCTTACTGCCGAGCAGCTCGAGGCCGAGGTCGACGAGACCCTCGACGCCCTCAAGCAGCGCGACAAGCTCGACAGCAGCCGCGAGGTCGCGCCACTCGTGCCCGCCGAGGACGCGGTGCACGTCGACTCCACCGCCCACACCATCGATGAGGTCGTCCGCATTATCGAGGACCTCATCAACCAAAGGAGGTAGCCCATGCGCCTGTTTAAGCAGACGCCCGAGGATTACTACAACGCCCCGTACGCCGAGTTCCCGGCGCTCATCCGCGGCACTGTCTTCGTGGTCATGGGCATCCTGTGGGTCTTCTCCAAGCTCATGTGGCGCTGGAAGGTCGAGGACGCCGACTTGCTGTTTGAGCGCCAGGAAGGCCGCGGCAGCGTGGTCATCTGCAACCACACCTCGATGGCCGAGCTCCTGGCTGTAGAGACGGCGCTGTTCTTTGGCGGCCGCCGCATTCGCCCCATTTTTAAGTCCGAGTTTGCCAAGACCAAGATTGTGCGCTGGGCCTTTAGCCGAGTGGGTGGCATTCCCGTCGAGCGTGGCACCGCCGACATGAAGTGTCTGCGCGCTGCCCAGCATGCGCTGCAGCGCGGTGAGGACGTCCTGATCTTCCCCGAGGGCACGCGCATCCGCTCGCGCGAGATCAAGCCCGAGGTCCACGGCGGCTTTGCGCTCATCGCCCAGATGGGCAAGGCGCCCGTCAACCCGCTCGCCATCTGCGGCTGGTCCGACATCACACCCAAAGGTAAAAAGCTCATGCGCCCCAAAAAGTGCTGGATCCGTGCCGGCAAGGCCATCTCGCTATCCGACGCACCGGCCGAGCTCAAGCGCAAGGAGCGCCTGGCATGGTTTGAGTCCGAGGCCATGAACCGCGTCTACGCCATGCGCGACGACCTGTGCGCCGAGCACCCGGGCAGGTTCTAGCCATGGGTGAGGAAGTTATTAACACTGCCGAGGCTGTGCCCGGCAAGGCAGACGCCCCCACCATCGAAATCGCCGCCCACGCCGGCACCTGCTACGGCGTGCAGCGAGCGCTCGACATGGCGCTGGCAGCCGCGCCGCAGGCAGGGGAGAGCGCTCAGGTCCACACCCTGGGCCCGCTCATCCACAACCCCATCGTGGTGCGCGAGCTTGCCGAGGCAGGCGTTTGTCTGGCCGACACCTTGGACGATGCCGCGTCGGGCACCGTAATCATCCGCGCCCACGGTGTGGTGCCGCAGGTCATTGACGCCGCTCGCGAGCGCGGCCTCACCGTGGTCGACGCCACCTGCCCCTACGTCAAGAAGGTCCACGTGGCCGCCGAGCGCCTGGTGCGCGAGGGCTACCGTGTGATCGTCGTGGGCGAGCCGGGGCATCCCGAGGTCGAGGGCATCCTGGGCCACGCCGGCGATGACGCGCAGGTCGTGAGCTGTGCCGACGATGCGGACGCGCTGTCACTCAAGGGCAAGGTGGGCCTGGTTGTGCAGACCACCCAGACCGCGCAGAACCTGGCCGAGGTTGTGGCCTCCATCACCCCGCGCGTGCAGGAACTGCGCGTGATCAACACCATCTGCGCAGCCACGAGCGAGCGCCAGCAGGCGGCCGCCGCACTTGCCAACCGCTGCGACTGCATGGTCGTCGTGGGTGGCAAAAACTCCGGCAACACGCGCCGCCTGGCACAGATCTGCGCCGATGCCTGCGAGCATGCCCATCACATCGAGGAAGCTTCCGAGCTCGAGGCCGCATGGTTTGCCACCGCACACCACATCGGCATCACCGCCGGAGCCTCCACCCCGCAAGAACACATCGAACGCGCCGTCGCGCGCATCAAGGAGCTTTGCCGCTAATCATGGACCAGACCGTACCCGCATACGCCGCCGAGGTGGCCGATTACGGGCGCAGCCGCGACCCCGAGCCGGGTGATGGCGCGCTCGTTAAAAACGTGCGCCCCGAATCGCCCGCATGGGATGTGGGTATCGAGCCGGGCATGCGCGTGCTCACGGTCAACGGCGAGCGGCTTACCGACATGATCGTGTGGCTCTGGGAGGCAGACGACGACACCGTCGACCTCGAGGTTCTCGACCCGCGCGACAACACCGTCACCCCCGTGGAACTCGACCGCTTCCCGGGCGAGGACTGGGGCCTTGAGTTCGACGGCCCCATCTTTGACGGCATGCGCACCTGCGTCAACGCCTGCGTGTTCTGCTTTATGACCATGCTGCCCAAGGGCGGTCGCTCCACGCTCTACATCCGCGACGACGATTATCGCCTGAGCTTTTTGCAGGGTAACTTTGTCACGCTCACGAACCTCACCGACGAGGACGTGCAAAACGTTATCGACCGCAACATGAGCCCGATGAACGTCTCGGTCCACGCCGTAAGCCCCGACGTCCGCCGCCGCATGATGGGCCGCAACGCCCAGCGCGGCATGGACGTGCTCGAGGCCATCATGGCCGCCGGCATCGAAATTCACGCGCAGATCGTGTTGTGCCCCGGTATGAACGACGGCGAGGAGCTGGAAAAGACCCTGCGCTTTTGCGAGGAGCACGAGCAGATCACGAGTCTGGGCATTGTGCCGCTCGGCTTTACCAAGCACCAGAACCGCTTTAGCTGGTCATACAGCGACAAGCCCGAGCTCGCGCGCGAAACCATTGCCATGATCCGACCCTTCCAGGACCGCGCATACGAGCGCTTTGGCCGCCACACGTTCCAGATGAGCGACGAGTTCTATCTGGACGCCGGCATCGAGCCGCCCGAGGCGGACTTTTACGACGGTTACCCGCAGTACTACGACGGCATCGGCATGATCCGCTCGTATCTGGACGAGACCGACGACGTGCTTGCCACCGGCGCCGAGCGCCTTGCCCGCGTTCGCAAGGCTATGACCGACCGCGACCAGCGCCTGGTATGTCTTTCGGGCGCCAGCGCACGCGATACCGTCGCCCGCTTCGTGGAGTCTCCACAGGGCCTTTCCGGCACCGTCACGGCCATCAAAAACCGCTACTTCGGCGGTAACGTGGACGTGACCGGCCTCATCGTCGCCAGCGATATCCTTGAGCAGCTGCCGAAAGACCTGTCAGGGGTTATGCTCTTTGTGCCTAAGCTCATGTTCAACGCTGACGACATGACGCTTGACGAGTATCATCGTGACGATTTACTCGCAAGCCTTACCAGTCGCGGCGCCGAGGTTCATGTGGTGTCGACCATGCCGCATGAGCTGCTCGATACCCTGGAGCACATCCTTGGCATTGCGCCTGCCGACTCTAACACTTCCACTGACCCTACCCATTAAAGGAGTGCAGATGAAACCTATCGTCGCCGTCGTCGGACGCCCCAACGTGGGCAAGTCCACGCTCGTTAACCGCCTGGCCCAGACCTCGGACGCCATCGTCCATGAGTCCCGCGGCGTCACGCGCGACCGCTCGTACCACACGGCCGATTGGAACGGCCGCGAGTTCACCATTGTCGACACGGGCGGCATCGAACCGCTCAAGAGCGATGACGTCTTCGCCACGTCCATTCGCGACCAGGCCCTCGCCGCCGCCGAGGAAGCCGCCGTCATCCTGTTTGTGGTCGACGGCCGCACCGGCGTCACCGAGGAGGACGAGTCG
>CABUJL010000147.1 GCA_902491915.1 uncultured Collinsella sp. | reverse complement strand
GAGATCTTGGAGATTCTCAAGCTTGCCACGTACACGGTAAAGGGCGGCGACAATCCAGAGATCTTCATTCGTCTCAACGATGCCTCGAAGGTCAAGGCGTTGGCCTCGGACAACAGGTATTCCAACGGCGTGTTGCGTGAGCTTAACGATCGCCACGAGTATTCGTCCAAGGTTATTAGGGGCTTCTTCCGCTCCACCATGAGCGATTCCGAGCGATGGGATGTGGTTGAGGAGTACTTCTTGGGCAATGACGACTACGTTGCTCAGGTTCTGGGCATCGATGAGAAGCCGGCGGACGAGTCTGCCAAGGCGGCTCCCAAGGTTAGGCATGCGGTTGCTAAGCGGCCTACCGGCCTCTCGACATCCATCGTGGCTGAAGGGGCTTCCTATGAGGGCAAGCCGTACTTCCGCGTGTGGAAGGACCTGCTCAACAGCTGTTCTGTGGGTCAGGAGATCACCGACGTCCAAAAGCTGAAAGAGTTGGTCAAGAGCAGTAAGCTAGAGATGCCTCGCAAAGACGCGGTGGTCAGTATTGAGAGCACCGACTTTAAACTGCATCCCGCCCTGTTGTGGAAGAAGAGCCGCGTGATGCTCTTTAGCGCCTCGCGTGCCGATGAGTTTGCCCACACTCAGGACATCGACTGGAAGTGCTTCATTCTGGGCCAGGGAGAGGGCATAGAGGCGATTGCCGACGCACTCGAAAACGCTCCTAAAGAGGCTAAATAGGAGTCGCGGCGACTTTACGTATAAAAAATGCCGGGGGACATCCCCCGGCTCTTGGAGGTCCCTCTATTCGAGGGTACCGACCTATTTATACTATGAGACGAGCGCTTCGTCTAGGCGGTAACGATGCGCCCGTCTCATAGAGGCCCCCAGACGTACCTTCTTGCCTAACTCTGCCAATGATTGTGGCAAAGGGATGGCCCCTTTGTCACAATCCCAATGTCAATCGGCCGCTATATCATGAATCTTGTGCAAAACGAAACTTAACGGCACGGTGCGGCACTTAAAAGCGCAAACCAAGCCCTATCGGTCTGCTTTCACATGTTTGGGGCGTACGGTTTGTTCGGTCGCGATTGCCCGGTAGGAGGTTTCACCATGAAGATCGACGTTGATGTAGATCGGTTGCGCGAGAGCCTGCTCGATCGCGCTGGGAGCGCGGCGGGCGTGGGCTTTCCGGCCGCCATGCTCGACGTAGTGGATATCGAGGATGAGTCCCCTCAAGAGCTTCTAGACCGAGCCGAACGCGAAGGCCTCGACCTCCGCGACTTTGCCGTCGAAGACGATTGCGGAGCGTCTGACGACTGGTAACCCCGGGTCAGTTCATCCTTTTCTTCCTGAGATATAAGAGAAATCCCTTTTTGAACGTCCTTCGGGTTCCAAAAAATAGTCGATCAGTCTTTGTATCTTCCTTGCTGTCAAACTTGATAGCCGTTAGCTCGATCGTACAGATGTAGTCAGCAACTTGGAATAGCCGGTAGGCTCGTGGTATGGCTTCTCGGTATACGATGACATCCCTTGCTAGAACGTACTCAAGCGCAGAATGAATGACCTCCGTTACAATCGGTTGGCCGTTGTCGTAGTAAATCTTAACGGTGTCGTATCGCTGGAAGAATTCCAGATGGTCGAAAAGTTCAACTGTGAGGTCTCGCCTCATTCTCTCCGCGAGACCGTTTTGATTGCCGGCGAATTCGCTCATTCGGTATTGCAGACAGAGATAGCGTATGGGGAGATGCTGAATGAACGCGCGAAATGCGCTCAACATGTGCCTTCGCTGCTCTTTGGGAAGATCTTTGTAGTCGCCGTTTCCATTCAATAGGGGTCCTGCATGAAAAGGCGTATTGGGAAGCGAGGACTGCGACAGGGCGCGCTCGTAGCGGTCAATGCGTTCAACGATTGCATCGTTTTGATCGTGAAAAACGAGGGTGACGAGGTAGTAGTTAGAGACGCCTCCGAGGTCGCCAGATTCGTCAACAAAGACGGAGAGTTCGCTCATGGTGGGCCTCCATTTTTTCAAAAAAATGCCGGGGGTAAGACCCCGGCTCTTGGAGGCCCCTCTTTTGGAGGGAACCATATTCTTTATACCATGAGATAAGGGGTGCTTTCAAGTATAATTATAATAAGCAAACATATGTTCGTCAAACTACCTGCGAAAAGTCCTTAGCCGCCGAGAGGTTGGGTAGAGCGGCTCGTAAATTGCTGACGCAATGGCGCCGGTGGTTTCTAGAGAACTGTTTAGTCTTGACTCGCATAAAAAATGCCGGGGGACGTCCCGCGGCTCTTGGAGGTCCCTCTATTCGAGGATACCGACTTCTTTATAGCATGAGATCGGACGGCTTTCAAATGGCGCCATGTGGATGGGATGGCGCGCCTGATAAAGCCCTCAATGAATGGCATCTAACTAGCGTTCGTGATATAAAGAAGTCGGTCATCTCAAAAGAGAAGGCTTCCAAGTGCCGGGGACGTTTTCCCGGCTTTTTTCATTTCGGTGTCAATTCAAATGTTTTTCAACCCATCCCCTTAATAACTTGCGGTGAAATAGGGACTGTTTAGGCTGCTAGAAGGCCTATTCAGTCCCTATTTCACCGCAACTTATGGGTGGGGATGGCTACGACGCGAGCGTGGCAATGACGGCTTCGTCGCCGGCGTATATGAGGGTGTTGCCGTCGGGGATGATCATTTGGCCGTCGCGCTTGAGCATTACCACGATAAACGGGTGCTTGCCCTGCGGCACGTCGCGTAGGCGCTGACCGGTCAGGTGACCGTGGGGTGTCACGGTGACCTCCCGCAGCGTAACCTCGGCACGCCCTTCAAACGTTGGTGCGGCCATCACCAGAAGGTCGCCTTCCTCGATCACGGTATCGCCGTTGGGCAGCACCGGATGAGCGCCGTCGCGCAGCACCAGGACGACAAGCATGTCCGTTGCACTGCCAATATCCGCGAGCGAGCGTCCGGCAAACGGATGTCCAGCTCCCACCTTGAGCTTGACGAACGACATGCCTTCTTCGTCGCGGTAATCGTTAAACGTGCGGCGCACGTCGCCTTCTGCATCGATCATATCGAGTTTTTTCGCCACCGCCGGCAGCAGCGAGCCCTGCACCACAATGCTCGACGCGGCAATCACAAAGACCAGGTCAAACAGGTCGTGCCCACCGGGAACACCGGCCACAACGGCAAAGAGGCTAAATACGACCGAAGCTGCGCCACGCAGACCCGCCCAGCTTACGAGCGCTACCTGGCGGGGGTTCGTCCTAAAGGGCGCCAACAGCAGACCGACGGCGATGGGGCGGCTCACGAAGAGCATAAACGCCATGAGTGCCAGGCCCGGCAGCAGCATTTGCGGCAGGCGGGCGGGCGTCACGAGCAGGCCGAGCAAAAAGAAGATGGTCATCTCGGCCATCTCGGTGAGGGTGTCGAAGAAGTGCGCCAGCTCGACCTTACCGGTGATGTCGCTTGCGCCCAGCACAATGCCTGCCAGGTACACGGCTAAAAAGCCATTGCCGCCCAGGTAGCTCGGCAGCGCGTAGGCGACGATGGCCACGGCGAACAAGAAGATGGTCTGCGCACCTTCGGCCGTTGCGTGTGCGCGCTCAATCAGACGGCTGGATGTCCAGCCGATGGCAAGGCCCAACCCCACGCCCAGGATGATCTGCTTGGTCAGCAGCACGGGAATGTCGATATTGCCGCCCGCCGCAAGGGTCGCGAGCACCGCGGTAAGCATGTAGGCGACGGGATCGTTGGAGCCCGATTCGACCTCGAGCAGCGAGTCGGTGCCGTCCCTCAGAGACAGGTTGTGCTCGCGCAGCACGCTAAAGACGCTTGCCGCATCGGTCGACGCCACGACCGAGCCCAGCAGCAGGCCGCCGATCCAGTCGAAGCCCAGCACGAAGTGCGCAAAGGCGCCCGTGATGCCGGCGGTGATGACGACGCCGAGGGTGCTCAGTAGCACCGCGGGCGCGGCGACAGGCTTAGCACGGTCGATGTTGGTGTTAAAGCCGCCGTAGAACATGATGAACAGCAGCGCCGTGCTGCAGACGGTTTCGGTGAGTGCGTAGTCGCTAAAGTCGATATGCGCCGGGCCGTTGACGCCCAATAGCATGCCGAGCGCGATAAAGATAAGCAGGGTGG
>CABUJL010000146.1 GCA_902491915.1 uncultured Collinsella sp. | reverse complement strand
GACAACGTGGCCGCATATTGCTGCTGCAGCGCATGCATTCCCTCGCGAGCGCCGTCAACGGTATCGGCGCCGCGCAGCGCCTCGGTCACCACGACCGCCGGCTCGTACAGATTATCGAATCCCAGGTTCTGGCTCACGCCCTTGAGCGTGTGCGCTGCCATAAACGCACCTTCGGCGTCTCCCGCCGCCATGGCGGCCTCCAGCTTGTCCATGCTCTCGTCATCCAAAAACTTGAGGGCAAAGCGGGCAAGTATTTCCTCGCCCATCAGCCGAGCGCATGCGTCATCATAATTGGCGCCGATCTTCTCATACGCCTCACGCATGGAAATCATGGATTAAAACTCCTTTGGTCAAACTAAATCGTGGGAAACGCGACGACGTCGGCGGGGCGCGCCAACGTCTCGGCGATACGGTCTTGCACCTCGAGCAGGCAGTCGAGCAACAGCGGGTTAAACTCACCGCACTTACCGTCCAAGATCATCTGGATAGCCTCCTTGTGCGGGATAGCGTCCTTGTACACGCGCACGCTCGTCAGGGCATCGTACACGTCGGCCACCGAAACCACCTGTGCGGCGATGGGAATCTGGTTGCCCTTAAGGCCATCGGGATAACCCTTGCCATCCCAGCGCTCGTGATGCCAACGCGCAATCTGGTACGCATATTCCACAAGCGCATTGCCGACGTGATGGCGGCCCAGCTCGAGCAGCATGTCGGCGCCGATCGTGGTATGCGTCTTCATAATCTCGAACTCCTCGGGCGTAAGACGCCCGGGTTTGTTGAGGATCGCATCGTCAATCGACATCTTGCCAATATCGTGCAGCGCCGAAGCCAGGGCAATCGTGGAGCGCTCCTCATTGTCGAGGGAGATCGTGTCGCTACGCTGAACCAGACAGTCAAGCAGCAGCTCGGTCAGCTTTTCGATATTCGTAACGTGCCTGCCGCTCTCACCATTGCGAAGCTCCATGACGCCGGCCATGATGTCGATGAGCATGCGACTGTTCTTGACGCGCTCGTTGTACTGCTGGGACAGCAGGCTCGTCAGACGGCGCTGTTTGGCGTATAGGCGGATGGTGTTGCTTACACGGCGGCGCACGACACGGGAGTCAAACGGGCGGTTGATATAGTCCGAGGCGCCCAGCTCGTACGCGCGCAGAACCATATCATCGGAATCTTCGCTCGAAATCATGATGAAAGGCAGATTGTCGATACCCGATCGGCGCGACAGATCGGCCAGCACCTCAAAGCCGCTTATGCCCGGCATGACAATATCCAGCAGCACGAGCGACAACTCATCGCCATAGCGGTCGACCATGTCAAGCGCCGTACGACCGTTGTCGGCCTCGAGGATGCAATACTCGTCCTTGAGCATCTCGTTGAGAATGGCTCGGTTCATCTCGGAGTCATCGACAATAAGCACCAAAGGCTTGTCGCTTTGGAAGGCTTCGATGGAATCGGCATCGGTCACGACCGTACCGGCTTTTGCCTTAGCGCGGCTCAATAACTGGACAGCGCGGCCAACTCCCTCATCGACCGTCTCGCCATGAATGCGAACGCCACCAACACATGCCGTCAAGCTCACGTACTCATGGCCCGGAACAATCGTGGAATGAACGGCATCGGACACCTGATGCAGGCGACGGGTGAAGTCATCGGAGGGAATATTGGGCATGACGACCACAAACTTGTCGCAGCCATAGCGCACAAGCTCGTCAGTCGAACGAATTCCGCTGCGTATGGCTGTCGCCACGGCACCGAGCGCAAGGTCGCCGGCATGACGGCCACACGTATCGTTGAAGACCCTAAAATCATCAAGGTCGATCACCGCAACGCCGGCATTCATGCGGGCGCTACGGAGCTTTTCCTCGTAATATCGGCGATTGCGCACGCTCGTCAGCACGTCGGTGTAGACAAGGTCCTCTTCTGCAGCCTCTTGCTCATCGATCGGACGCACCATCAGCAGGACGTGAGGCTCGCCCTCGACCTTCAGAGGGCGCAGGCGAGCGCGGTACTCGGTACCATCATTGAGCAGCTGCTCCGATACATCATCGGAATCTGCCAAGGCCTCAAGACTCGACTGACGCAAACAAGGGCACCGATTGCCGGCGAGCAGGCAGTTAGGCTCGCTCTTAATCTGATCGGCCGACAACAAACGCACCACGGGGTAGGTCTTCGCGACGCGGGCGACCTCAGCGGCAGCCTCCTCGTCGGTTAGATTGACCTCGTGATTATTGAGCATATGGGGCCCTTTCGATAGTTTCGCATGGTAGCGGTGGGTTCCAAATGCTACAAGGGTAACACCTTGCCGATGCAGGTAAGCACGTGAATGCTGTTACATTTTTATGACCTGGCAAACGGTGGTAATGGAACCGCGGGCGCGTGGTTATTGGCGCATTCGTTAACAATGACGAAACGCCAACAGTCCCCCTCCCCGCAGGTCATCGAGCGTGCTAACGCTCCAAGACATCGTGAACGGCGTTTGCCGCCGTAACGGGGCGATCGCGCAGACCGTTATGCGCGCCCGGGATCGTCACAAGGGGGCAATCGAGATATTCGGCAGCCGCTCGCGTGCCAGCCTCGCGGGGCGTGCCAACCGAGAGCTCGCCCAAGAACACGGCCGACACCGCCTTTGACGCGCGGGCGCGCTCCCAGTCGGGAGCATATGTCATATTTGTTCCGTATTCATTGGCCATAAAGCAACGACCATTGCGCAGGGCATGTTTGACTTCCGCTTCGGTCGTCCCAGGAGCCTCGGGGTCCAAGTCGCCGAGGGCTCCCAAGAAAAGCCGGAGCGCCCTTGAAACCTTTCCCGCCGCAATCATATCGAGCAAAACCGGAGCTGCGCCCATACCGACGCCTTTGGCCGACACAGCCGGCTCATGCAGAATCGCACGGGCGACGAGATGGGGTTCGGTGCGAAGAAGCTCCAGCGCAACCAACGTACCGGCACTATGCGCAAGCACATTTGCCGGAGCGCCAACATGTTCGATCACGGCTTGCAGGTCGGCGGCCTGAGCGGCAAGATCATAGCTGCCGTCTGCCGCATCGCTGCTGCCACCGCAGCCGCGGCGGTCGTAGGCAATTACGCGGTAGTTACGGCTGAGCTCACAAGCGATGCCGTCGAAAAATGTGCCGTCGACACAAGCACCGTGCACGCACACCAAGGCAGGAGTATCAGGCGACACATCCGGGCCGGCATATTCGCGACAGGCAATCGTGGTGCCCGCATTCTCGACCGTAAAATCCATGTTGTGCCCCCATCATCAATGCCCATCCAGTTGCACGTCAGTACGGTTGGATGGACCCGCATTGCCTTGCGCCTTGTTAACAGATTAACTGTACCCGACCCGAGGCTTTTCATGGCACGGCATCATGAGCGACGTGAAAAAACGAAACTTGTAAAGCAAGGGCCCGCACCTTGCTTTGGAGCCGATGCTATGCTTAGGCACAATTGTCTTGAGGAGCATATGCCTATGTCTACGTTTTTGAATGCCAGCCCCATCTTTGGGCCCGTTCGCAGCCGTCGCCTTGGTCTCTCGCTCGGCGTCAACATGATGCCGGCCAGCGGCAAAATCTGCACGTTCGACTGCATGTACTGCGAAAACGGCCTTAACGCCGAGCGCCCCTGCCATGAGCCGTACAACACGGCCGCCGTGGTACTCGACGCGCTCGAGGCAAAGCTGCGCGAGATGGCAGCCGAGGGCGAGCTCCCCGATGTGATCACCTTCGCAGGCAACGGCGAGCCCACCGCCGCACCGGAGTTTCCGCAGGCCATCGCCGGCGCCGTCGCGCTGCGCGACGAGCTTGCCCCAAACTCCAAGATCGCGGTGCTCTCCAACGGCACGCGCGCCGACCGCCCCGAGGTGCACGACGCGCTCATGATGGTCGACGACAACATTCTTAAGCTCGATACCGTCGACCCGGCATTTATCCAGCTGCTCGACCAGCCTGTTGGCCCCTACGATGTAGAGCACCAGATCGAAACGTTCGCGAGCTTTGACGGTCACGTTATTATCCAGACGATCTTTTTGACCGGCGAGTATCAAGGCAAGCTCATCGACAACATCGGCGAGGAGTACGTTGCCCCCTGGCTCGCGGCGCTCGAGCGCATTCGCCCACAAGAAGCGACCATCTACACGGTGGCGCG
>CABUJL010000145.1 GCA_902491915.1 uncultured Collinsella sp. | reverse complement strand
GGAATATCGATGTCAATCTTTTCGTGAGAAGGCGTGCGGCCCTGGCCGTCACAGGTCTCGCAGGGATGATCGATGACCGTGCCTTCGCCGTGGCAGTCGCGACAGGGCGACGAGGACTGAACCTGGCCCAGGAAAGAACGCTGGACCGTCGTCACATAGCCTGTGCCGTGACAACGGCTGCACTGCTTTTCGGTCGCGCCCTCGGCCTTACCGGTACCATTGCAGTCCTCACAAGGGGCAAGACGGTCGTAGCTGATCGTCTTTTTGCAGCCGAGCGCCGCCTCCTCGAGCGTCACCGAAAGGGAGATGGCCATATCGCGACCGCGACGGCGCTCGCGACGGCTGCGGGCGCCACCACCGGCGCCACCACCAAAGAACGACGAGAACAGGTCGTCCATGCCCATGCCACCAAAAATATCGTTGATGTCGACATAGCCAGAGCCACCGGGGCCATCCGCAGTGCCGTAACGGTCGTAGTTAGCACGCTTCTGCTCGTCGGAAAGAACGGAATAGGCCTCGTTGAGCTCTTTGAACTTGGCCTCAGCCTCGGGGTCGTCCGAAACATCCGGGTGTACCGTACGGGCTTTCTTTAGAAACGCGCGCTTAATCGTCCGCGCGTCGGCATCCTTGTCAACGCCAAGTACCTCGTAGTAATCCCTATTTTCCGACACGACCGAATCCTTCCAACTTTCATTATTGTCACAGTGCGTCCTATACCCAAGCTGGGCCGGGCGCAAACAGAGGGTTTGATGTTATTGAGCTCCGTAAGGCGAAAGCACGGCCCGCTGTGAGCAGCTCGCGAACCAAACCGACACGAGCGCGAACATAAAGCCGTTGGCAAATCCATTGGCAAACTGTATCGCACCGCGCTTCCACCACAGCAGACTGCGATGAAGCACACCGTCCGACAGCACCATGAACAGGCCCATGGCAAACGGAATGAAGCACATCATAGCAAAGGCGGAAAACACGCCCGAGATGGCAGACAGTACCAAAAACGGCGCGATGATACCCATGAGGTAGAAGCCGGTGCGAGCCTTACCCTCCAGGCGCTCGGCCTCAACGTGCGCACGACCGACCAGATCGCCGCCCGAAGCGCCATTCGTGCCGGCGTGGCCCATGTTGGGGATGCGCACCTCGTCGCCATCATGCGTGCCGGCGGGAAACTCAATCGTCTGTTCGGAGGTCACACGGACACGGCCGCTGCCACCGCAATCGGGGCACGGGTCGGCAACGACCTTGCCGGAACCGCCGCACTCAGGACAAACCGTCTGGAACGTGCCCGCACCAAACAGGAAGGACAGGTCCACATCGATATGGCCGCGACCACCGCAACTCGGACAGGTGTGGGCATGCTCTGACGAAACGGAGCCCGATCCGCCACAATGTCCGCAGGTGTCAAAGCGGGTGTAGCGAACGGTCTTGTGGGCACCGCCCTTAGCCTCCTTGGCGTCGAGCTTGATATCGACGACCACGTTGGCGCCACTCTCGGGGTTGTAGGCCGCCTGGCCGCGACGGGGCTGGCCCCAGGCGCCCCCGAAGGGGAAACCGCCGTCAAAGGGATTGCCGTAACCGGCGCTGCCGGCATAGCCACCGCCATAGGGCGAAGCCGTCGGTGCACCGGCAAAGGGATTGCCCGACCGCATGGCGTCGTAACGCGCACGCTTCTGCTCGTCCGAGAGCACGGCGTAGGCCTCGGAAACCTCTTTAAACTTTTCCTCGGCATCCGGCTCTTTATTGACGTCCGGATGGAGCTTGCGGGCCTTTTGTTGGAAAGCCTTTTGAATATCACGCGAGGTGGCGTCCTTGGGGACGCCCAAAATCTCGTAGTAATCTTTTTCGTTCATCGTCGCCATGCGCGGCAACCTCCTGCTCACAGCAGCGTATATATTGCGGTAATTCTACCCGAGCGGCCTAGGCTAGACCCCAAAACAGCTCGAACAGCATATTTCCATCGAGCCAACCCAGGTGTGTCGGCGCTAAACGGGCGCGGGCGCGACCTGCGATAACGTCTTTTGAGGTGACGCGCCCCGCATGTCCTTCAACATGATCGGGCACCCAGGTGGCAAGGCCCAACTCGAGCGCACGGTCGCAGGCCGCCGCCAGCTCGTCTGCAGCAATCACGCTTGCCGAGTGAACCAACAGATCGGGCCCAATGCCGCGCGTCATGCGGCAGGCGAGCATCAAATCCTCGGCCGCCGCCTCGCGATGCGACAGGTACTCGGCCTCAAACGCTGTCGCGCCATCGTCACGTTGCACCAGTCGCACGCGGTGCGCATCGCCACGAGCGAGAACGTCAGGAAACAGCCCAGCCAAGCGATCGAAATCCTCGGCATCGAGCATACCGGCGGCAGAACGGCCCAAACCCAGATATCCCCGACCAGTCCAGTAGGCGATATTGTGAGCGCATTCATGCCCATCGAGCGCGTAGCTCGCCACCTCATACGGATGATAGCCCGCCGAACACAGCCGCTCGCGCGCAACGTCCATGCATGCGGCTTGGAAATCCTCATCGGGCTCAAGCGACTCGTCACGGCACGCCATGCGGTAAAGCGGCGTACCCTCCTCGAGCGTGAGCGGATAGACCGACACATGGTGCGGAGCCGCCGACAGCACGCCATCGAACGTGCTCTTCCAACTCGTTGCGGTCTGTCCGGGAAGTCCACACATAAGGTCGCACGACACGTCAAGCCCAGCGTTCTTGACCGTCGCGATGGCAGCGAGCGCCCGATCGGCATCGTGAATACGGCCAATCGCAGCAAGCTCGTCGTTGTCGAGGGTTTGGACTCCCAGAGAAATGCGCGTGACGCCCACCCCGGCAAGCGCCGCGGTGAGCTGCGAAGTCAACGACTCAGGATTAGCCTCGCAGGTAAACTCAACGGGCTTACACCATGCAGAGATACGCCGGGCGAGTTCTACCAGACGCTCCCCCGCCAGCGACGGCGTGCCGCCGCCAACATAGACGGTGCGGACCTGTGCAAGCGCCCCGGCGTCTCCAAAGGCATCGAGCCGCGCATGCAGTTGCTCAAAATAGGCATCGAGCGCAGCACCCAGGTCGCACGGAGCGAAGCTGCGCGAATCAAAGTCGCAATAGCGGCATTTTTGAGCGCAAAACGGCACGTGCACATACAGCGCGGTAACGGCCACCCTTAAGCCTCCAGCGGATGAGCGGGCACCGACTCACCGGCGGCAAGCGCGGCCTCGCAGGCCACCACGTCGCGCTCTATATCATCGACCAGCGCCATAAACTCCTCGTACGTGGAGCAGCGCACCACCTGAGCGCGCCAGGCGGCGGCATGGGGCATGCCCTTTAAGTACCAGCTTGCATACGTACGGGCGCGCGACATAAGCGGCAGAAGCTCGTGCGTCAACGTCAGGTGCTCACGCAGAGCCTCCAGGCGCTCGACCGAGGAGCGAGAAGGAACCGGCGTGCCATCGAATGCAAGGGCTCGGGCATCGCCGAACACCCACGGATTGCCGTAGATGCCGCGCGCGATAAACACTGCGCTGGCACCCGAGCCGCTCAGATGCTCAGCAGCGTCCTCGCCCGAACCAATCACGGGAATCTCGACAGCGTCGGCAACCTCATCGACAACAGACCAATCGGCCTGGCCCGTATAGAGCTGCGTGGCACAGCGACCGTGCACGGCAACCGCAGCGGCGCCCGCCCCTTCGAGCATCTGGGCAAACGTTGCGGCGTTGCGATCCTCGGCATAAAAACCCTTGCGGATCTTCACGGTCACGGGAACATGCGCCGCGCCCACCGCTGCCTCGACAATCTTCTCGGCCAGGTCGGGCGTGCGCATAAGCGCCGAGCCCTCGCCCTTGGTAACGACCTTGCGAGCCGGACAGGCCATGTTGATATCAATCAATGACAGGCGATCGCCCACGCGTTCCTCGACGGCAGCGACGGCACTCGCAAACTGATCGGGCTTGGAACCAAAGAGCTGCACGCAGATCTGCTGCTCCTCGTCGGCCGGCAACACCAGGCGCCACGTCTTGTTGCTGGCATAGGCAAGGCCTGCAACGCTCACCATCTCGCTGTAGGCAAGGTTGGCGCCGCGGCGGCGACACATGATGCGATAGGCGGGGTCGGTTACGCCCGCCATGGGAGCCATAAGGAACGGCTGCTCGGCATAAGCACCTAGCAGCCGCTTGCTGTATTCAGAAGGCGCCATGGACCTACTCGTCCACCT
>CABUJL010000144.1 GCA_902491915.1 uncultured Collinsella sp. | reverse complement strand
TCGATGCGTGCGAGGAACTGGGGCTCAGCATCGGCGCCGTCATGGCCGTGCGTGAGGCGCGCCTGACCGGCGAAGCCCACGCCGTCGACGCCATGCGTCGCGTGCTCGACGTCATGCGCGAGGAGACCACGGCCCCCATCGCCAATCCGCAGCGATCGCTCGGCGGGCTTATCGGCGGCGAGGCCAAACTCGTCGATGCCACCGGCCGCAACGATTTGAGCACGAGCCTGATGGGCGCCGTCCAGACCGACGCCGTAGCCCGCGCCATGGCCGTGCTCGAGCGCTCGGCCACGATGGGCGTAATCGTCGCAGCTCCGACGGCAGGATCCGCGGGTGTTGTGCCCGGCTGCGTGCTGGCGCTCGCCGATCGCCTGCAGCTCGACGACGAGCAGGTCATGGACGCGCTCTACTGCGCAGCCGCCATCGGCCTCAACCTCACCACAAGCGCCTGCGTCGCCGGCGCTGAGGGCGGCTGTCAGGCCGAGGTGGGAAGCGCCGCCGCCATGGCGGCCGCCGCGCTGGTGCAGATGCTCGGCGGCACGCCCGAGCAGGCGCTCGACGCCAGTTCCATCGCGCTGAGTAACCTGCTGGGCCTCGTTTGTGACCCCGTCGGTGGCCTCGTGGAGGTGCCCTGCCAAAACCGCAACGCCATCGGCGTGGCAGCGGCCTTTAGCTCGGCACAACTCGCCCTCGCAGGCATTAAGAGCTTGGTGCCGTTTGACCAGATGGCACATGTCATGCTCTCGGTGGGCCACGCGTTGCCAGCCACGCTGCGCGAGACGGCAAAGGGCGGCATCGCGCAGGCTCCGGCCGCACTTTCGGCCTGTGCAAAATGCGGCGTGTGCGGATAGCGACAAAGAACGACTCAAAGGTGGGACAAATGTCCCACCTCTTTTGAATGCCACCGTTTCCGTACCACAAACAGCAGGGCAATCGCTATAATGCAAGCCCAGTAAAAACACGATGAACCGCAAGGCGAAAATCGAAGGATATGCATACGATGTCGCAAAACGATCGAACTCAACTGATTCCCGATCCGCAGCAGCCGAGCAGGCACGCCGGCGGCGTTCAGTCGCCGCGTCCTATCGCGCCGAGCCACGGTCAGCAGCGTGGTGCGGCAAACGCTTCTCAACGCCCGAACCAACAGCGACAGCAGCGTCAACAACGTCAGCAGCACCAGGCAAACGGCAATGCGCCCAAGCAGCCCCCCACGCACGCTCGAGGCGATCGCGGCCCCGCGCGCAAGTCCGCCGGCAACAATAAGTCGGGCAAAAAGACGACGCTCTTTGTCGTCCTGGGTCTAATCGTCATTGTCTATATCGTAGGCGTCGTAGCATTTTCGCAGGTAGCCTACCCCAACACCACCATCGCCGGCGTCGACGTCTCGTTCTCCAACGCTTCGTCTGCCGCCACCAAGGTCAACTCGGCATGGAAGCACTATAAGCTCACCGTGACAGGCGATGACTTTAACTGGACCTATCAGCCCGAGTCCGATGAGCCCATCGTCGACGGTGAAGCTGCCGCAAAAGAGATTATCAGCCACAACGAAGCCTTTGTATGGCCGGTCCGCCTTGTGGAATCCTTAAGCGGCAAGACCAAAACAACCGCTACCTCCAACGAAGTCGATCTTGATCAAGACGTCGACCTGTCCATGCTCTCCGACACCTTTGACCAAAAGAAGTTTGAGAAGGATCTGGGCGCCGCCATCGACGAGTTTAACGAGGGCCGTTCGGGCACGTTCGAGGCAAATAGCTCCTATGACGAGCAGGCCGGCAAGTTTACCGTCGAGAAGGCGCGCTCCAACGAAAAACTCAACCGCGAGCATGTCATTAAATATGCCGAGCTCGAGCTTGCCTCGCTGGCCGAGACCGTAGATCTTTCCAAGCTCGGCAACGATGCCTATGAGCCGCTCAATGGAACGCTGACCGATGATCAGATTCAGGCCGCATGCGATGCCGCCAACAACTTCCTGGGCGTCAACGTGACCCTCAAGCTCAACGGCGAGGATGCTGGCAAGGTTGATGGCAGCTCCGTATTGCAGTGGATCAGCTTTGCCGATCCGGCCAACCCAACGCTCGATACGACGCAGATCAGCAGCTGGGCAGCCGAGCTCGCTAACGGCTTTAATACCGTGGGCTCCACTCGCTGGTGGACGCGCGCCGATAGCAAGCAGTGCGCCGTCGAAGGCGGTGACTTTGGTTGGTCCATCGACAGCAGCTCGCTCGCCAAGCAGGTCGAGGACGCCATTAACAACAAGCAGACTGGCGAAATCGAGATCAAGTACTCCCAGAAGGCCGACACCTTTACCGCAAAGGGAGAGCCCGACTGGAAGGCGTATATCGACGTCGACTTGTCCGAACAGCACGCGCGCTACTATGACGAGAGCGGAAATATCGTTTGGGAGGCCAACTTTATCTCGGGCAAGCCGGGCGAGGACGCCACGCCCGAGGGCGTCTGGCAGATCAACAGCAACGACGGCGGCAGCACCCTGATCGGAGCCAAGGACCCCGAGACCGGCAAGCCCAAATACGAGAGTCCGGTGAGCTACTGGATGCCGTTTGAGGGCAACATGATCGGCTTCCATGATGCCACCTGGCAAAACGACAAGAGCTTCGATAACGCCGAGTCGTACAAATGGTGCGGCAGCCACGGCTGCATCAACCTGCGCCTGGCAGACGCCAAGGCACTTCACGACTGCATCAAAGTCGGCCTGTGTGTGGTTGTCCACTCGTAGTGCAACGCGCACATTCATACAACGTGGAACCGCTGCGACCAATCTAACAGTTCCGAAAGAAACCGTCTTATGCGCCCGCCTCAACCGGTGGGCGCATATACTTATCGAGGTACTTTCTATAAAGGAGACGCTATGCCGAATGTCCCCACGACCACCCCGGGCCCGGATGATACCGAGCACACGCTCGAAGATGTCACCGAAACGATTCCTCTGATTACAAACGTACATGCCGATAAGCAGAGCGGACGCGCGAACGATGCGACCGAGATTTCCGATGAAGAGGCATATGCCAAGCTCAAGGCAAAACGTGCCGAACGTCGACGCAAAAAGCTCATCCGACGCGGCATTGCGGCCGGCGTCGTGGCCGCCATTGTGCTCATCGCCGTTGTCGTGACCCTGGTTATCAATGCGCAGCCACAGGGCACTAGCGGGCCTGTGACCGACATGGTGACCGAGGGCACGTTTACCACAACGGTCGAGGCGAAAGGCCAGCTCAAACCAATTTCGTCCTCAGTGGTCTCCCCTTCTGTCGACGGCACGGTCGATTCGATCAACGTGCAGGCGGGCCAATCCGTCAACGAGGGCGACGTGCTTATGACCATTAAAAACGACGAGCTCGATCGCAACGTTGCCGAGGCACAGCGTGCAGTTGCTGCCGCTCAAGAAGACCTCGCTAATGCGAAGAAAGCCGCAGCTGCCGCTCAGGCCACCCCAACGACGGACGTCGATGGAGCTTCCGCAGCGGCTGGCGTCTCCGACGCATCAGCGGACACGAACGCCGTATCGGCCGCGCAGCGCAGCCTCGCTTCGGCCCAGGCAAACCTCGATCAGGCGAACGCCAAGGCCGCCAGCCGTACGGTCACGGCCCCGAGCTCGGGCAGCATCGTGGAGCTCAACGCCAAGGTGGGCGCCACGGTAACAGGCGGCATGATTATGGGCGAAAGTGATACGAGCGGTGGCAAGCAGTGCATGCAGATCGCCGACCTATCCAAGATGAAGGTGACCGTACAGGTGGGAGAAAAGGACATCGCCAAGATCGCCGTTGGGCAGAGCGCCAACGTCACGTATCCCGCGTTTCCCGATATCGTGAGCCAGGGCACCGTCACGGCTATCGCGTCGGTGGCAAACTCCGACGCCGCTAACGGTGGCGGCGGCAGCGTAACCTTTAACGTCGACATCCTCATCGAGGCGCCCGACGCGCGCCTGAAGCCGGGCATGACGGCCGAGGTCTCGGTGGTGACCGAGCAGCTCGACGACGTGGTGATGGTGCCGACGATGGCGCTCATGACCGAAGACGGCGAACACTATTACGTCAACGTGGCAACCGATGACGAGGGCAAACAGACCCGCCGCGTGAAAGTGACCGTCGTGACGCAAAACGACAACGAAGCCGTAGTCGGCAAGACACAGGTCAAGCGCGACGACCAGGGCAACGAGATCAACCCTAACGTGCCGATTACCAAGCTGCGCGATGGCGACACCCTCGTCATGGACACCGGAGCGGACGCAA
>CABUJL010000143.1 GCA_902491915.1 uncultured Collinsella sp. | reverse complement strand
GCCGAGCTCACTCCGCCGTTTGAGGGCTACGATTCCGCGCAGTTTGAAGCCGGCGACCACCTCATTGGCTGGCAAAACGACCGCCACGCCTACCGCTATTGCCATCACTTTGATGATCAGCAGATCACCGATCTGGTGCGTGGCGTCCGTACGTTCTACAAGAGCGGCGAGGTCCCCGTGCGCGAGCTTGAGCGCTTCCATGCCGACGGTCGCAGCGGCGAGCTCAATCGCTATGTGATTCTCAAGCGCCTGTAGGCACCGACGACTCGCCGCCGAGCCGCACCGCATCTTTCGGGCAAACTATGCCCACCCTTTTTCAACCCATTGACGGAACGTGCAGCTATGCGTTCCACACTTATGACCAAGGAGCCTCATGGGAGCCGTCCACGTTCGCACGCCTAAGAACTTTGTGCTCGAGGAGCGCCTGGAGCGCTACGCCGATGCGATTGAGACGAACCCCGAGGCTTATGCCGGAGATTGGCGCGAGGCTTGCGCGCCAGCTGGCAGCAAGCCCTTCGAACACCTTCACCTGGATCTTGGCTGTGGCAAGGGAACCTATCTGGTCGAGCGCGCCCACCGCGAGCCCGACACCCTCTTTATCGGCATGGACCAGGAGCCCATCTGCATCGCCTATGCCGCACAGAAAATCTGCGAGCAGGAACTGACCAACGCACTCGTCCTGCCCCGAGGCGCCGCATCGCTGTCGCAGCTGTTTGCCGCAGGCGAGCTCGATGCCATCACCATCAACTTTCCCACGCCGCAGCCCAAGGCCAAGTACGCCAAAAAGCGCCTCGTCCATGTCGACCATCTGATGCTCTATCGCCCGCTCTTTGCAGCCGGCGCCACCGTAACGCTGCGAACCGACAGCAAACCGTTGCGCGATTACGCCCTGGGACAGTTTGCCGCAGCCGGCTACGATACGCTTTGGGTAAGTGACGACGTCCGCCGCGACCATCCCGAGCACCCCGAGACCGAATATGAATGCCGCACGCGCGAGATGGGTGCCGCTGGATATGGTATTTGCGCCACACCCTGCGCGCAGCCCAGCGATGAACAGCTCGCGGCGGGCCGCGCGCAGGAGCAGAGCCTCGCCTGCTACCTGCCCGAAAACCTCGATGAGCTCACCTATGTACCCCTGGGCATGGAAGAAGCCGTCGAGAACTTTAGAAACCGTGCTCGCAAAGGCAAAAAACGCCTGCCGCAGGAGTCCTAGGGGCTTCTGATGGTCGCGGCGTCGGCAAACAAGTGAAAATAGGTGCCAGCGAACGACCCTCAAACCTAAGTGAGTAGACTTTTTTGCTATAGCCAAGCACAACCCGCATAACGAAAACTAAAACCGCAGATAGAGCCCTTGCGCAAAAGCCATGTGCTCGCGACATCGCAAAAAGTCTACTCACTTAGCCGGCAACTGCACCAAACGGCTGGGCAGAACGCCCATTTCCTGCATTTTCTCGCGCGCTGGCACCCCGCGCCGCCGCTACGCCATAATAGTTGGCGGACAATCGCGAGAGAAAGCAACCATATGGCACAGACCACGACAGATACCGCCGCCAGCACCGTCTCCGGCGCCGGCGCTGCCAGCTCATTCTCGGGCGGCACGGGAACCGAGGCAGAGTTCGGCTCGCTCGGCGCGCTCTCCCCCACCTGGTGGGAGCCCGAGGACGGCAGTGAGCCCGAACCATGGCTCACGCCCGATCAGGCCTTCGAACGCTTCTTTGAATGGACAGGCGATCGCGGCATTGAGCTGTGGGATCACCAAGAAGAGGCCCTCATGGACCTGGCCGCCGGCGATCACGTCATTTTAGGCACACCGACCGGATCGGGTAAATCGCTCGTCGCGCTGGGCATGCTCTTTATGGGCATGGCGCAGGGCAAACGTTGCTACTACACGGCCCCTATCAAGGCCCTGGTCAGCGAAAAGTTCTTCGATCTGGTACAGGTGCTCGGCCGCGATAACGTCGGCATGATCACCGGCGACACGCATATCAACACCAAGGCACCCGTCATCTGCTGCACGGCCGAAATCCTTGCCAACGATGCGCTCCGCGAGGGCGAGGACGCCGACGTGGGCTGCGTGGCCATGGACGAGTTCCACTACTTTGCCGACCCCGACCGCGGCTGGGCCTGGCAGGTACCACTGCTCACCCTGCCCCACACGCAATTTATGCTCATGAGCGCCACACTTGGCGATGTCACTGCAATCGCCGCCTCGCTCGAAGAGCACACCGGCGCTGCTTGCGACCTGGTTGTCGACGCCCCGCGCCCCGTGCCCCTGAGCTATGACTATGTCACGACCTCCCTCGAGGGCACGGTCGAGCTCGCCATGCGCCGTGGAGAGGCCCCGCTCTATATCGTGCACTTTAGCCAGGACGCCGCCCTTGCGACGGCGCAGTCGCTTGCCAATTTCGGCATCGCCAGCAAAGAGCAGCGCGAAGCCATCAAGGAAGCCGCCAAAGGCACGAGCTTCTCCACGGCTTTCGGCAAGATCCTCAAGCGCTTGCTCGGCTGTGGCGTCGGCGTGCACCACGCCGGTATGCTGCCGCGCTATCGTCTGCTGGTCGAGCGCTTGGCGCAGCAGGGCCTACTGCCCGTCATTTGCGGCACCGACACGCTCGGCGTTGGCATCAACGTACCCATCCATACCGTGGTGCTCACCGCGCTCACCAAGTTCGATGGCTACAAGATGCGTCGCCTGCGCGCCCGTGAGTTCCATCAGATCGCTGGTCGCGCCGGGCGCTCGGGCTTTGACACCGAGGGCATGGTGATCGCCGAGGCCCCGGAGCACGAGATCGAGAACGCCAAACTCATGGCCAAGGCGGGCGACGACCCCAAGAAGCTCCGCAAGATTAAAAAGAAGAAGGCCCCCGAGGGCTTTGTCACCTGGAACAAGCAGACCTTTGAGCGCCTGATCGAGACGCAGCCCGAGACGCTCAAGCCGCGCCTTCGCATCACGCACTCCATGGTGATTAGCGTGGTCGAGCAGGGCGGCGATGCCCGAGCCCGCGTACACGACCTCATCGAGACGAGCCTGCAGACCCCCGAGGAAAAGGCTAAGCTCGAGGTTCGCGCCGACGAAATCTTCGCCACGCTCATCGATTCCGGCGTCGTCGTTCGCACCGAGGTGCCGCCCGCGCCCGACGCCCCGACTGACGCCGCACCAGACATCGACTACGCGCTGACGGTCGATCTGCCCGAGGACTTCGCACTCGATCAGCCGCTCTCGCCGTTCTTGCTTGCCGCGTTGGAGCTGCTCGACCCCGAGAGCGAGACCTATACCATGGATCTGATCTCGATGGTCGAGGCAACGCTCGAGGATCCCAAGCAGGTGCTGCGCGCACAGGAGCGCGCCGCGCGCGACCGCGCGATGGCCGAAATGAAGGCTGACGGCGTCGAGTATGAGGAACGCCTGGAGCGCATCCAGGATGTCACGTACGAAAAGCCGCTCGAGGATTTGCTCGACGCCGCCTTTGACAAGTACTGCCAGGAAGTGCCCTGGGCAAACGACTATCAGCTCTCTCCCAAGAGCGTCCTGCGCGATATGCTGGAAAGCGCGAGCGATTTTAAGGGCTACATTCAAAAGCTCGGCATCGCCCGCTCCGAGGGCATTCTGCTGCGCTACCTAGCCGAGGCCTACCGTTCACTCGACCGCACCGTGCCCATCGAGAAGCGCGACGAGCGCCTGCGCGACATTATCTCGTGGCTGGGCTTTGTGGTGCGCTCGGTGGACTCGAGCCTGGTGGACGAGTGGGAGAACGCCGGCAACCCGGCAGCCCTCGACGCCGCGCCGCCGCAGGGCATCGACGAGGTCGTGGCGGACCGCCGCGGCTGCACGCTGTTGGTGCGCAACGCGCTCTTCCGCCGCGTGACCCTTGCCGCTCGCGAGCACGTTCGCGACCTGGGCGAGCTCGACGACGACTGGGGCATGAGCGAAATCCGCTGGCAAAAGGCGCTCGATGCTTACCACGAGCAGCACGAAGAAATCCTCACCGACGGAGATGCCCGCAGCGCCGCGATGTTTTCCATTGACGAGTCCGACGAGAAGACCGCGCACGTATGGCACGTGCACCAGATCTTTGCCGACGAGGATGGCGACCACGATTTTGGCATCATGGGCGATGTCGATCTGGACGCCACGCAAGACGGCGGCGAGGTCATCTTCAAAAACTACCGCGTCGGCTTTATCGAGGACCTGCTCGAGAACTAGCCGACCATACTGGGGTAGTGTCGAGAAAGTTGGTGTAGAGCCCCATCCGAAGCGAGTCGGCCCGGCG
>CABUJL010000142.1 GCA_902491915.1 uncultured Collinsella sp. | reverse complement strand
TTAAGCATCGCAACGCCGACTGGCTCGAGAAGTACTGCGTCTACATGGCCGTTAAGAAGTACTTTGAGGGCGAGTCGCGCCACGATTGGCCGGCAGATGTCGCGCGCTACAACGAGCATCTGATCGATGACAAGCGCTTCCACGACGAAGCCGAACTGCAGGCGTACATGCAGTACCGCTTTGACCTGGCCTGGTGCGAGCTCATGAACTACGCGCACAAGAAGGGCATCGAGGTCATCGGCGATATTCCCATGTATGTCTCGGACGATTCGGCAGATGCGTGGAGCGAACCCGAGAACTTCTGGCTGTCCGATACCGGCAAGGCGATTGAGATTTCGGGCGCTCCGCCCGACAATTTTGCGCCCGAGGGCCAGGTGTGGGGCAACCCCACCTTCCGTTGGGTTCACATGAAAGAGAACGGCTACCGCTGGTGGATGGACCGTCTGCGTCGCGCATTCTCGCTCTACGACCGTGTGCGCCTGGACCACTTCCTGGGATTCCACAGCTACTTTAGCATTCCCGCAGGTAAGGCCTGCTCCGACGGCCGCTGGCTGGCGGGTCCGGGCAAGGATCTGTTCCAGACTGCCTACGACGAGCTGGGGCCGCTCAACTTTATCGCCGAGGACCTGGGCTACCTGACGCCTGGCGTTCGTGCCATGGCTTCGACCTGCGGCTTCCCCGGTATGGACGTGCTGGAGTTTAGCGATTACGACGTCCGCTGCGGCGTGCATCCCACACCGGGCAAGATTCTGTACACCTCGACGCACGACACGTCGACGCTCGCCGGTTGGTGCACGCGCTCCTTTGCGGGCCGCGACGAGCCGAGCGGTGTTGAGGTGGCGGCCAAGCTCATGAGCGACGCGCTGGCAAGCGACGCTCCCCTGGTGATGATGCCGCTGCAGGATATCCTGGGGCTGGGCGACGATGCGCGCATGAACGTGCCGGGTGTCGCCACGGGTAACTGGACTTGGCAGGCCGATGAGGCCGACGTTGCGGCCGCCGAGGGCAAAACCGCACAGCTCCTGCGCAACACCCATAGATTCTGGGGCGAAGCGTGATAAAACACCCGATATAGGGTACAGTTACAGCTGTTTGAATTTATGCGGGCAGAGCGATCTGCCCGCTTTGTGCTGAAAAGGAAGTATTATGGCGCGCTACGATTACAAGTGCTCGAGCTGTGGCAACGTGTTTGAGGTAGAGCATCCGATGTCCGAGACCCCCGAGGTTGTGTGCCCGAGCTGCGGCGCCCCTGCGGCCAAGACGTTCTCGGCCAGCGGCATCAAGTTTGAGGGCAGCGGATTCTACAACACCGACCAGCGCAGCGGCGGTTCCAGCACCACCGCCACCAGCGGCTGCTGCGCCAACTGCCCGCACAACCACTAAGAACAACGTGGCCCCGCGATCAACGCTGATCGCGGGGCCGAATTTTATCCAGGAATGTCCCACGCCCAAGCAACTGGTCTGGGGTTGCGCCACGAAAACGGCCTATCTACTACGTTTGGCCCCTATAGTCCGAGCACACCTGCGTTTTTGCAAAATCGATAAGCCTTCTACCTGCGGTTTTGATTTCGTGAAAAACGGCATGGTTGAGGGTAACCGGCCAAACGTAGTAGATAGGCCCATTTCATGGCAAGCGAATCAACCCTCGGGTACCGTATTAGTTGCGGACCAGGCGGGCGCAGAAGTGGCCGTCGTAGGAGTCGGCGTTTATGGGGACGCTCTGGAAGAAGCCTCGATCGTTCTGGCGCACGGCGACAAGCTTCTTGGCCTGCGCGAAATCGGGAAGCTGCAGAATCTGAGATTCGGAGAGCGGTGCCACGGTAAAGCCGGCGCCCTCGGGAGAGGCCAGGAAAGCATCCACGACCTGCGTGTTCTCTTCATCAAAAACCGAGCAGGTGGCATAGATAAGCTCACCGCCGGCAGCCACGCGCGCGGCTGCTTCCTTGAGCATCGTCAGCTGCAGCTTGGGCAGCTCAGTCGTAACGTCCTTCTCGGTCAGACGCCACGGAATCTCGGGATGACGGCGCATAGTGCCAGTGCCCGAGCACGGGGCATCGATAAACACCGTGTCGAACAGGGCGGGCTCGCCAAGCATCGCGTCAAAGGACGTGAGCACCTCATTGAGCTCGCAGGCATCGCCCGACACCGTACGAACACCCGTTATACCCGCCTTATGCAGGCGCGCGAGATTCTGATCGCACTTGCGATCGTGCAGATCGAGCGCGGTATGCTGACGCTCATACCCGGCACGCTTGGCCTGGCACATCATCACATAGGTCTTGGTGCCGCGACCGGCGCCAATCTCCAGGCAACGCCCAGGACGTGTCGCGGCAGTAGCGATAAGCTGAGCGTTGAGGTCCGAGGCAACCGCGGCAGCACGCTCAAACACGCCCGATGCAACCGTGACCTGCGCATCGACCGGAGCATGGCAACCCGGGAAGACAGGCGCAACGAGCTGCGAGATATACGGGTCGGCCTTGGTCGCAAACGCATTCTCGTGCAGTGCAAGCGGCGCAGGTGCCAGATTGCCGGCAAAGTTGAGCGCACCCTCGGGCGTATCGAACGAGGCCATAATACGAGCGCACAGCCAGCGAGGAAGACCCATCAAACGCGAAAGGCGAACCAAACGGCGCTCGGGCTCATCTACGTCGGATGCTGTGGCAAAGTCCTCAACGTTGTCCGCAACCTTGTGCAGCACCGCGTTAGCCAGGCCTGCGGCAGACTTAGCACCGCTGCGCACCAGCTCAACACCCTGACTCACGGCAACGCGGCCCGGCGTGTGCAGGTAGAGCATCTCGAAGGCCGAGATGCGAAGCGCCATGCGCACGCGCGGCGCGACCTTTTTGGGCTTATCCAAAAACTGATCGAGTAACTCATCCAAAATGCCCTGCGTGGCGGCAACACCGAGCGCCAAACGAGCGGCAAAAGCTGAATCACGCTGGTCAATGGCCTTGGCGGAAGCACGGGAAGACAACACGTCGCGTGCGTACATACCGCGGCGATCGGCTTCCATCAACACATCGAGCGCAAGCTTGCGCGCGGGAGACAACTTGCTCATGACAGTACACCCCACCTAAGTTCGGCACCCTGCAGGCCGGCAGCCCAGGCAGAAGCGGCCATGGCACGCTTGCCATCGGGCTTAACCTCAAGCAGTTCAACCGCGCCATCGGAAAGGCCCAGGTAAACACGCTTGCTCTTGACGGCAACAGTACCCTCGCCAAGCGACACATCAGCCGGCGCGGCATCGAGCACGCGAACCGTCTTGCCGGCAATCACGCAACGGGCAGGCGCGGTATCGGACGAAGCAAGCACATGACGCACGCAATCGAGCGCCGCCATCTGCGGATCCAGACGCATCTCCTGCTTGGAAATCTTAGCAGCATGAGTGACAAGCGACTCATCCTGCTCAGTCCAAACAGCCGAGCCATCGGCAAGCGAGGGAAGCGTATCGGCAAGCAGTTTGCCGCCAAGCTCACCAAGCTCCATCGTGAGCGCTTCGGCATGCTTACCGGCAACCGAGGTCGAGGCCTGCGCACAATAAGCGCCCGTATCCACGCCATGCCCAATGCGCATAATGGAAACGCCGGCAACCTCATCACCAGCAAGAATGGCACGCTGAATGGGAGCAGCGCCACGCCAACGAGGCAGCAGCGAAGCATGAACATTCACAATACCAAGCGGCGCCATATGCAGAACCTCATCGGGCAAAATGCAGCCATAGGCAGCCACACAGAAAATATCGGCATCCGCAGCCTCGAGCTGATCGATAACGTCCGGCGTCATACGATTAGCCTCAACAACGGGCAGGCCTAACTCGAGCGCCTTGGCCTTAACAGGAGAAGGCTCCAGTTTTTTACCACGCCCGCGAACAGCATCGGGACGAGTAATAACAAGCGCAATCTCATTGCCAGCCTCAACAAGCGAAGTCAGCGAAGGCACAGCAAAATCAGGCGTACCCATAAACACAATACGCATAAAGGACGTCTCCCCTCAACCAAAGCCGAGACGGCTACAAATAACAGCGGAAAGCCAAGTACCCAGCCCATCCGCAATAACAATTCAACAAGAACAAATATACCCAAAACCAAAGAAAGAGCCGCAATAAAAGCAGCTCTTCCAACAAAGCAATTATCAGCGAAGACGCCTTTCCCTAACCCGACGGCACCCGGGCGAGACAAGCAACGTCAAAGTAGTCCCTGGGGCGCCCGCCTATATCGTCCCGCGCGCAGTTTCGCAGCGCAGCGAGAATGTTTGAGCACGGGATGATATAGGCGGGGG
>CABUJL010000141.1 GCA_902491915.1 uncultured Collinsella sp. | reverse complement strand
TTCCTTAAGGGCCGGGTCGATAACGCGCTTGTCGTCGCAGGCACGCACCTCGTTGCCGTCCTTGTCCTTGCCGGTCACGCGCGTGTCATATGCCTTGGGGCTAAAGCTTACCGGCTTCTCGGACAGGCCGAGCGACAGCCAGTGCGCACGCATCTGCTCGCAGGTGTAGTGGTTGAGCAGGTCGTCTGCCGGCGGGGGAGGCGTCTGCGAGGACGAACTGGCCTTTTTGCCCATGTAGAGCAGGTGATAGCAGGCGCTGACGGTGCTCTGCGTGAGGTCCCAGCCCAGGGCCTCCCACATGGCGGTCTGCGCGATGCAGTAGAAGTAAATGTTGTCCTGACCGATGAACTGGTAGATCTGGGCGTCGTCAGAGCACCACCAGTCGCGCCAGTCGAGCGAGCTGTGCTGGTAGGTGGGCGCGGGGACCTGCGTGGAATCGGCGGCGGGCTCGCCCATGAGGGCGGCATCCTGGGCGGCGACACCCTCGGTCACGCCGGCGGCCTTGGCATCGCGTGCGAGCACGGTGCGGGTGTAGCTGATGGGTGCCCACAGGCTCTCGGGCCAGCACCAGCAGGTGACGTCGGTCACGCCGTCGACCTCGGGCACCGGAACGCCCCAGTCGATGTTGCCGGTGATGCGGAAGGGCACGAGCGCCTTGCCGCTGCGGAAGCGCACGCCGCCGTTGGCGAGCACCGCGTGGGCGTCGTCGCGCTCCTTCCAGCTGGGGAAGGTGACGGTAAAGCTGCTCTTGTTGCCTTCGGGCTCCAGCACGGTGTGCTCGGGCAGCTGGTCCTCGACGGCGTCGAAGGCCTCGCGGAACTTGTTCTGGATGTAGAGCTGAGCCGGCAGCAGCCACTCCTCCATGGTCTTGGAGACCACGGAGCGAACCTGCGGGTTCTTGGCGAGCTTGGCGGTATAGGTCTTCATAAAGTCGAGGTAGGCCGGCAGGTCGAAGTAGAGGTTGTCGACCGGGCGCAGCTCGGGCACCTCGCCGGTGAGCTGGCTCTTGGGCGCGATGAGCTCCTCGGGCTCAAACTGGTGACCCAGGTCGCACTCGTCGGCATAGGCCTTCTCGGACTTGCAGCCCTGGATGGGGCAGCGGCCGATCACCTGGCGGCCGTTGAGGAACGTGCCGGCCTTGGCGTCGTAGAACTGCAGCGTGGAGCGTTTGGAGATGGTGCCCTGCTCGTGCAGGCGCTCGATAATCTCGGCGGTAACCTCGTTGTGGATCTGGGCCGCCGGCTCAAGGCCCGAGCCGCCGTAGATGTCGCAGCTGATGTTGTAGTTGTTGAGGGTCGCGGCTTGGCGGGAGTGATTGGACTCGACATACTCGCCGATGGACTTGTCGTAGCCCTCGTTCTCCTTGAGCTTGCGGTAGCTCTCCATGATGGGCGAGCCATAGCAGTCGGTGCCCGAGGTGAAGATGACGTTCTCGCGGCCCAGGCGGTCGCGCAGGAAGCGGGCGAAGAAGTCGGCCGGGACAAAGACGCCGCCAACGTGGCCAAAGTGAAGGCCCTTGTTGCCATAGGGCTCGCCGGCGGTAACGATGGCGCGGCGAGGCCAGCTGGGACGGTCGTTCATGGAGTATCTAGATGCCATGGGACTCCTTCGCATATGGTGAGGGCGCAGCCGGGCGCAAGGCCTGGCGACGCGGTGGTCAATTCGTGCATATCCTTCGACATTATCGCACATGCGGGCGGGTGCGTGGCAGGGGCGCTATCCTAAGATGCTATGAATGAGATTTCCAACATACATGCGTTTGAGGACGAGGATTTTCTGCACGCCTGCTTTGTGTGGGGGATGGCCGTGCTTGCGGTGTTTGCCGTGTGCCTGGTGCCGGTGTTTATGCTGATGGGCGGGCCCGCGGACTTGGATGCTGCTGATGCGGGCGGCTGGACGGCGGTCGTGGGCTGGATAGTCGGCGTAGCTGTTGTTTGCGCGGTGTCGTTTGCCGTGCATGAGCTGGTGCATGCGGTGTTCTTTAAGCTGTTTGCGCCCGCCGGTGCGCACGTGACCTTTGGGGCAAATCTCGAAACCTGCATGATTTATGCCTGCGCCGAGGGCATTGTGTATTCGCGCCGGCGGTACATGGTCATTTGCCTAGCGCCGACGGTTGCCTTGACGGTGGCGTTTGCCCTGGGGTTTGCATTTTCGGGTTATCCGCTGCTGTGCTACCTGGCGGCCGGCTTGCACTTGTCGGGCTGTGTGGGCGACTGGTATTACGTGCGGGCCATTTTGCGCGACCGCCGCATTGTCGCCTGCGAGGACACGTCCTTTGGCGTTCGCTTTTTCGCAAGGTAGTCTTTTTGGGATGATTTTTCTGGGACGGGGATGTTGATGAGGCCGTTGTTGTTGCACGCCTGCTGTGCGCCGTGCTCGCTTGAGCCGGTTCGTCTGCTGCGCGAGGAGGGGTTTGAGCCCACGATTTGCTGGACCAACCCCAATATTCAGCCGCGCGATGAATGGCAGCGCCGCCTGGACGAGCTGCGCCGGTGGTGTGCCGATGGCGACATCGAGCTCATTGAGGCAGGCGAGGACCGCGAGCGCTGGGAGGCCGGTGTGGCTCCGTTGGGCGCCGATCGACCCCGCCGCTGTCGTGCGTGCTATGCCCTGCGCTTGGCCGAGGCGTGCCGCGTGGCCCAGGAGCGTGGGTTTGAGTTTGTGGGCACGACGCTCGCCGTCTCGCCGTATCAGCTGTTCGAGACCTGCAATGATGTGCTGGAGCGTCTGGCTGCCGCCCGTGGGCTCACTCCGGTGATTCGCGATTTTCGCCCGTATTACTCCGAGGCGACTCGCCGTTCGCGCGAGCTGGGCATGTACCGGCAGAACTATTGCGGCTGCCGATTCTCGGCCGTCGAGGCGGCCATGGACCGCGCCCGCATTCGCGACGAGCGCAAGGCTGCCAAAAAGTAGTTCATTTGGGACGTCAGCCTGCTAGGATGTAGAGCGGACTTTAGCTATATAAGGAGTATCCGACGTGTCTATGCGTACCGATGATTTTGACTACAACCTTCCCGAGGAACTGATCGCCCAGGCGCCTGCCGAGCCGCGTGACTCCTGCCGCCTGCTGGTGGTGGATCGCAAGGGCTCCCAGGCGGGAACGCCGCTGGAGCACGGCGGTACCGTCGACCACCGCATCTTCCGTGACATCATCGACTATATCGAGCCGGGCGATGTGCTCGTCATTAACAAGACGCGCGTGATGCCGGCCCGCCTGATCGGTCGCAAAGCCGGCTCGGGTGGCGTGGTCGAGACGCTGCTGCTCAAGCGCCGCGAGGATGTTGACCCGCTGGGCCATGTTTGGGAGTGTCTGGTCAAGCCGGGCAAGCGTCTGAAGCCCGGTGCTCAGATTGAGTATCGCGCCGGTGGCGCCCATGCGCCCGAGGGCGCGCCCGTGGTGCTGACGGCCGAGGTCATCGACTTTGTCACCGATAGCCGTGGCGGCCGTCTGGTGCGCTTCGAGCCGGCCGGTTGCAATGCTGCCGGCGAGCCGCGCACGCTCGACGAGGCCATCCACGCCGCCGGTCACGTGCCGCTGCCGCCCTACATTACCGATTACGAAGGCGATCCCGAGAAGTACCAGACCGTCTACGCCATGAAGGAGGAGCATTCGGCCGCTGCTCCCACGGCGGGCCTGCACTTTACCCCCGAGCTTATGGCCGCTATCGAGGCCAAGGGCGCGAAGTTTGCCGCCGTCGAGCTCGAGGTGGGCATCGATACTTTCCGCCTGGTGGAGGAGGACGACCCTACGCAGCATGTGATGCACACCGAGCGCTACCACGTGTCGCAGGAAGTTGTCGACGCCGTGCATAAGGCGAAGGCCGAGGGCCATCGTGTGATCGCTGTCGGTACCACGGCGGTGCGCTCGCTCGAGAGCGCGTTTGACGCCGATGCGCCGGTGTCCGATCCGGCCGTGACGGCGCGCTATTTTGAGGGGCGTGAGGACGGGGCCGATACGCTCGGCCGCGGTGACATCGTGGTGCGCGAGAACGCTACGACGCAGCTCTACCTCATGCCTGGCTCGACCTATCACGTTGTCGACGCGCTGATCACGAACTTCCACGTGCCGCGCTCTACGCTCATGATGCTCGTGAGCGCGCTTGCCTCCCGCGACCAGATCATGGATGCCTACGCCGCCGCCATCGAAGAGCGCTACCGTTTCTTCAGCTTTGGTGACGCCATGCTCATTCAGTAGGTTACGGCGTTTTCCAAACGCCGTAACCGGCCGACGCTGCAAACGCCCCTAAGCGGCAATCTGACGTTCAATCGTCGGGCATGACCAGAAGGTCAATGCCCTCCTCT
>CABUJL010000140.1 GCA_902491915.1 uncultured Collinsella sp. | reverse complement strand
CCACGACACCCAGGACAACGGAATCGACCTTATGGCCCAGACCGCCGAGGCGGGGGAGTGGTGGGCAATCCAATGCAAATGCTACGACGGCGAGAAGGACCTCCCCAAGGGCATCTGCGACTCGTTCTTCGCCCATGCCGCTTTTATCGACGGCGTCGACTCCCTGATGGTCATGACGACGGCGAAGGGCCCGGGAAAGAACCTCCAGAAGCAAATCGACGCCAGCGGGTCCATGTACATCGATACCGCCAAGATGGCGGCCTCCAATATCGACTGGGCGCCGTTCATCGAAGGTGTTCCCGCCGGCGAGCGTGTGACCTACGACCTCCGTTCGCATCAGGAGCGCGCGGTCGCGGCAATCGAGGAAAAGTGGGCGGAGTTCGACCGCTGCAAGGCGATCATGGCGTGCGGCACGGGAAAGACCCTCATGTCCCTCCGCCTCGTCGAGGACTGGATCGGCCCCGCCGCCGGCACAATCCTCTTCTGCGCGCCGTCGATCTCCCTTGTCGGACAGTCCATGCGCGAGTGGATGGGCCAGAGCCGCGTGCCCATGTCCTCGCTCGTCGTCTGCTCGGACTCGAAGGCGTCGCGCAAGGACGACGTCATCCCGATGACGCTCGATTCATTCGAGTATCCCGCGACGACGAATCCCGAGAGCCTGTACCGCTCGTTCAGGCGTTGCAGGCACTCAAACCCCGACGGGCTGGTCGTCATCTTCTCGACCTACCAATCCATCGGCGTCATCCATGACGCACAGGCGCTCGGCATGCCCGAGTTCGATATCGTCGTGTGCGACGAGGCCCACCGCACGACCGGCAACGCACTCCCCGGCGTCTCCAAGACGGAGGCTTCGGCCTTCATGAAGATCCACTTCAACGAGAACGTTGCAGCCAAGAAGCGCCTGTACATGACGGCGACCCCGCGCATTTACGGCGAGACCGCCAAGCGCAAGGGCGCCGAGGAGGACTACACCATCGCCTCCATGGACGACGAGTCCATCTACGGCCCCACCGCCTACCAGATCAAGTTCGGCGAGGCCGTGGAGCAGAAGCTGCTCACCGACTACAAGGTCGTCGTCCTCACCGTCCAGGAGGATGCCATCGGGGACCGCCTGCCCTCCCTGGAGAGCGACCAGGGCGTCAACGCAATGAGCCTGGAGCCCTCGGACATCGGCAAGATTATCGGCTGCTGGAAGGGCCTCGTCGATCACGGCGAGGGCGCGCCCGACGACGCGACCGGTCTCGGTGGCATGCTCGTCGTCGATGACGTCGAGACCATGGTGACCGACTGCAAGCCGCTACACCGCGCCGTCGGCTTCTGCTCGACCATCAATGCATCGAAGACCATCACGGAGGCCTTCTCGCAAATCGTCGAGAAGTTTGCCGAAGACGAGCACGAGGAGCTCCCGCTCAAGTGCGAGCTGCGCCATGTCGACGGCAACATGCCGTCCGACCAGCGCACGAGAAACATCACCTGGCTCGGAGGGGACGTCGCCGAGGACGAGTGCCGCATTCTCACCAACGCACGCTGCCTCGCCGAGGGCATCGATGTGCCCAACCTCGACGCCGTCATCTTCTTCAATGCCAAGAACTCGACCGTGGACGTCGTCCAGGCCGTCGGCCGCGTCATGAGGCGCGCCGAGGGCAAGGACTTTGGCTACATCATCCTGCCCATTTTCGTTCCCGCCGGCATGACGCCGGAGGAGGCGCTCGACGACAGCAAGGTGTTCGCGAACGTCTGGAGCATCCTCCAGGCCCTCCGCTCGCACGACGAGCGAATCGAGGCCAAGGTCAACGCGCTCGCCCTCCAGCAGGAGGCCGAGAAGAACAAGGCTGCCGGATCGGCCAACCAGAAGGGATGGGACGCCGGCGACCTCAAGCTCAAGCAGGAGGAGGAGAGCCAGAAAGCGGCGGAGATTACACAGGGCGTGCAGATGAGGCTCACGTTCTTCCCGGTCGAGCGCTGGGAGAAGGCCGTCAAGACCACGCTGGTCAAGAAGTGCGGCACGCGCATCTACTGGGATGAGTGGGCCGAGGACGTGGCGAAGATCGCCCAGCGCCACATAGAGCGCATCGGCAGGCTCGTCCGCGAGAACGACAAGGTGTCCGGCAGCTTCAAGACGTTCCTGCACGGCCTCCGGGATTCCCTCAACCCCAGTATCACCGAGCAGGACGCGGTCGAGATGATCGCCCAGCACATCATCACCGTCCCGGTTTTCGATGCCCTGTTCGGGGACTTCGAGTTCGCGAAATCGAACCCGGTGTCCGTCGCCATCGAACATTTCCTGGGCGCACTCGAAGAGCATAAGATCGAGGAGGCATCGGATTCCGAGGTCCTCGACGACGTGTATGCGAGCGTGCGCCGCCGCGCTGCCGCCATCCAGTCGGATGCGGCGCGCCAGCAGCTCATCCGCGACCTCTACGAGAAGTTCTTCAAGGTCGCGTTCAAGGCGACTTCGGACAAGATGGGCGTCGTCTACACCCCGACCGAGATCATCGACTACATCCTCCGCGAGACCGACCGCGTTCTCAAGCGCGAGTTCGGCCAGTCGCTTGCCGACGACCGCGTGCATATCCTGGATCCCTTCGCGGGCACGGGCTCGTTCATGGCGCACCTCATCGAGAGCGACCTCATCCCCGACGAGAAACTCAAGCGCAAGTACACTCGCGAGATTCACTCCAACGAGATCCTGTTGCTCGCGTACTACATCATGACGGTGAATATCGAGTACGCCTACCATGCCCGCATAGGCGGCGACTATCAGCCGTTCGAGGGTGCGGTGCTCACCGATACGTTCCAGATGACCGAGGAATCGAACACCCTCGATGACGAGGTGTTCTATGACAACACGGATCGCGTGCGCATCCAGAACGCGCTCCCGATCCGGGTGATTGTGGGCAACCCGCCCTACTCGGTAGGCCAGACGAGCGCCAACGACAATAACCAGAATGAGAAGTATCCGACGCTCGACAGCCGCATCGCGCAGACGTATGTCGCGAAAACGACTGCGACAAATAAGAACTCGCTTTACGATTCGTACTTCCGCGCCTTCAGGTGGGCGAGCGACCGAATCGAAGAGAGGGGCATTGTCTGCTTCGTAAGCAACGGCGGATGGGTTGGCGGATCTTCCTCCAACGGGTTCCGCCGATCGCTCGTGGAAGAATTCAACAGCATCTACGTCTTTAACCTTAAGGGGAATCAGAACACTTCCGACTGGAAGCGTGAGGGCGGTAAGGTGTTTGATGCCGGCGCTAAGATCGGCGTCGCTATAACTATGTTGGTTAAGAACCCGGACTCAAAAGAGCATGGGGTTGTTCACTATCACGATATCGGCGACTATCTGAGTCGTGAGGACAAGCTTAGGCTGATCCGAGATTTTGCAATCAATGGTGATATTGATTGGCAAACGATTGAACCCGATAAATATGGCGACTGGCTGAACCAGCGCGACGATTCGTTCTATGAATTTGCGCCGCTAGGAATAACGAAGAGAAAGCCTCCTTACGGCATGTTTACCATCTGGTCTGCGGGCCTTAAAACGCAGCGTGACCCTTGGGCGTGGGGGTTCTCTCGTCCGAGAGTGCAGGAGCAAATGGAGCGTCTGCTATCGAACATGGACGCCGAGATTCAAACCGCAAAGGGCGAGGGGCGTGCAATTGAATATGATCCGACCCGCTTCAGCTGGACACGGCGCATGGAGGATGCTGCTAGGAAGGGAGAGCGTCTAGTCTACAACTGCGACGAGGTCGTAATGGGGTCGTATAGGCCGTTCTGCAAGCAATGGGTTTACTACGACCGTGTGATGAACGAAAGGACCTACCAGCAGCCCAATATCCTCTCGAAGACAACGGGAAAAGGCGGGGCCGAAATGACCTACCAGCAGGGCTCTCTCCGTTGCCTTGAGAACATCGTCATTATCAACTCGGAGCGTGGGCCATTTATCGCTAATATCCTACCTGACCTCGAGCTAGTTCATCACGGTCAATGCTTTCCCCTCTACTGGTACGAAGAGGAGCAAGTTGGCACGTCTCTCTTTGACGGAAATGATTATGTAGCCCCCGGCGGACAGACGTCACTATTCGGCAACGGTGCGACCCATACCGAGAAGACCTATGCTCGTCACGACGCTATTACGGATGAGACCCTTAAGGTCTTCCTTGAGGTCTATCCGCATGCGTTTCCGAAGCGCTATAAGAAGGATGGCGGTATCGAGCTCAATAAGACCGATATTTTCTACTACGTCTACGGTATCCTGCATTCTCCTGAGTATCGCAAGCGTTTCGAGTCGAATCTCAAGAAAGAGCTGCCGCGCATCCCGCTCGCCGCGGACTTTGCCAGGTTCTCGG
>CABUJL010000139.1 GCA_902491915.1 uncultured Collinsella sp. | reverse complement strand
CCCTCCATGAGCTTATCCATGCCTGCCTGCACGATGGCCTCGGTGCGGGTGTCGATGGAGCTCGTGGCCTCGTCCAGAATCATTGCCGGCGGATCGGCGACGGCAGCGCGTGCAATCGAGATCAGCTGGCGCTGGCCCTGCGACAGCTGTGCGCCGTTGCCGGTGAGCATCGTGTCGTAGCCGTCGGGTAGGCGGGTGATAAAGTCGTCCGCGCCGGCGAGCTTGGCTGCCGCGATGCACTCCTCGTCGGTAGCGTCCAGGTTGCCGTAGCGGATGTTATCCATCACGGTGCCGGTGAACAGGTTCACGTCCTGTAGCACGACGCCCAGCGAGCGGCGCAGATCGGCCTTGCGGATCTTGTTGACGTTGATGCCGTCGTAGCGGATCTTGCCGTCGGCGATGTCATAGAAGCGGTTGATGAGGTTGGTGATGGTCGTCTTGCCGGCACCGGTGGCGCCGACAAACGCGACCTTCTGGCCCGGCTTGGCAAACACGGACACGCCGTGCAGCACCTCGTGGTCGGGCGTGTAGCCAAAGTCGACGTTGTCCATGACCAGGTCGCCGCGCAGCGGCACGTACTCGATCTCGCCGGTTGCGCGGTGCGGATGTTTCCACGCCCACATGCCGGTGTGGTGGTCGGCCTCCTCGAGCTGCCAGGTATCGGGGTTCACCTGCGCATTGACGAGCGTTACGTAGCCTTCGTCGGCTTCGGGCTCCTCGTCGATGAGCTCAAAGATACGGTCGGCGCCGGCGAGGCCCATGACCACGGCGTTGATCTGCTGCGAGATCTGGCCGATCTGTCCGCAGAACTGCTTGGTCATGTTGAGGAACGGCACCACGACGGCGATGGACAGCGCCATGCCCGAGATGCTCAGATTGGGCACGCCCAGCGCTAGGAAAATGCCGCCTGCCAGTGCGACCAGCACGTAGAGCAGGTTGCCCAGGTTCATAAGGATAGGCATGAGGATGTTGGCGTACATGTTGGCCTTCTGCGAGACCTCGAAGAGCTTTTCGTTGCGCTCGTCAAAATCGGCCTCGGCGGCAGACTCGTGGCAGAATGCCTTGATGACCTTCTGGCCGTTCATGACTTCCTCGATATGGCCCTCGACCACGCCGAGCTCGGTCTGCTGCGCAATAAAGAAGCGCGCGGAGTTGGAGCCGAGCAGCTTGGTCATAAAGGTCATAAAGGCGACGCCTGCCACAATGACCAGGCACATCCAAACGCTGTAGTACAGCATGATAAAGAACACCGTGACGATGACGATGGTCGTCATGAGCAGGTTGGGCAGCGACTGGCTGATCATCTGGCGCAGCGTGTCGATGTCGTTGGTGTAGTGGCTCATGATGTCGCCGCGCTGGTGCGTGTCGAAGTAGCGAATCGGCAGGTCCTGCATGCGGTTGAACATCTTCTCGCGCAGCTTCTCGAGCGAGCCCTGCGTGACGATGGCCATGGCGCGGTTCCAGAACAGCGAGGACAGGATGCCGATGCCGTAGATGCAGGCGAGGGTGGTCACGAGCTGTGCGATCTTGGGCTGTGCAGCTTCCCAATCGCCCGACTGCCACGATTCGCTAATAATCTGCAGGGCGCTCTGAAGGAAGGTCGCGCCGATGGAGTTGATGATGGCGCAGAGCACCACGCCGACGACGACGAGGGGCAAAAGCACGGGGTAGAAGCCAAAGAGCGTCTTGATGAGGCGCGACATGGTGCCGCCCTTGCGGTTGAGCGCGCGCTCGGCGGTCGTTGCCTTACTCATGTGCCTCGCCTCCTTCCTGGGTCTGAGCTTGTGTTGCGGATGCCTCGGTGTCGGCTTCGACGGCCTCTTCGCCCTCGGCAGACATCTTGTTCTGCGAGGTGAAGGTCTCGCGGTAGATCTCGCTCGTCTTGAGCAGCTCGTCGTGGTTACCGATCTGCGCGATACGGCCGCCCTCCATGACGATGATGCGGTCTGCGTCCTGCACGGAGCTAATGCGCTGGGCGATGATGAGCTTGGTCGTGTTGGGCAGATAGCTTGCCAGCCCTGCGCGAATCTTGGCGTCGGTCTTGGTGTCGACGGCGCTGGTGGAGTCGTCCAGGATCAAGATCTTGGGGCGACGCAGCAGGGCGCGCGCAATGCACAGGCGCTGCTTCTGACCGCCCGAGACATTGGAGCCGCCCTGTTCGATCCAGGTGTCATAGCCCTTGGGGAAGCCGTCGACAAACTCGTCGGCGCAGGCCAGATGTGCCGCCTCGCGGACCTCCTCGTCGGTGGCGTTCGGGTCGCCCCAGCGCAGATTCTCGGCGATGGTGCCGCTAAACAGCACGTTTTTCTGTAGCACCATGGCCACTTGGTGGCGCAAGGCGTCCAAGTCGTAGTCGCGCACGTCCATGCCGCCCACGCGCACGGTGCCCTCGGTGGCGTCGTACAGGCGGGCGATGAGGTTTACAAGCGTGGACTTGGCCGAGCCGGTGCCGCCGATGATGCCGATGGTCTCGCCGCTCTTAATGTGCAGGTCGATATCGTCGAGCGCCTGGCGCTTCGCATGCGCGGAATACTTAAAGCTCACGTGGTCAAAGTCGATGGAACCGTCGGCAACCTCGAGCACGGGCTCGGCGGGATCGGCGATCGTGGGCTCGGCGGCCAGCACCTCGGTGATGCGGTGCGCCGATTCGTCGGCCATGGTCACCATGACAAAGATCATCGACAGCTGCATCAGGCTCATGAGGATCGCGAAGCCATAGGTAAAGATCGAGGAGAGCTGGCCCACGTCGAACAGCGTGCCCTGGCTCGTGATGATGAGCTTGGATCCCAGGTAGATGATGACGACAAATGCGCCGTTGACGCAGATATTCATCATGGGGTTGTTAAAGGCGAGCAGCTTCTCGGCGCGGGTGAAGTCCATCTGGACGTCGCGCGCGGCGGTCGCGAACTTCTCCTTCTCAAAGTCTTCGCGCACGTAGCTCTTAACCACGCGCATGCCGGTGACGTTTTCCTCGACGGACTCGTTAAGGGCATCGTACTTGTGGAACACGCGCGAGAAGATGGGGCGCACCTTAAAGATGATAAAGAACAGTCCAAAGCCCAGCAGCGGAATGATGACCAGGTAGACCATGGCAACGCCGCCGCCCATGATAAATGCCATGGTAAAGGCGAAGATCAATACCAGCGGCGCGCGCACGGCGATGCGGATGATCATCATAAAGGCCTGCTGCACGTTGTTGATGTCGGTGGTCAGGCGCGTGACGAGCGAGGAGCTCGAGAACTCATCGATGTTGGCAAAGCTGAACGTCTGGATCTTGTAGAACAGGTCGTGACGCAGGTTCTTGGCGAAGCCGCAACTCGCATGGCTGCAGGTGACGCCGGCAGCGGCACCGAAAGCAAGCGACGTCAGCGCGATGAGCACCAAAAAGCCTGCGGTGGGAAGCATCTCGGCTACGGTGGCGCCGTCTTTGATGGCGTCGATCAGGTTGGCGGTGATAAATGGAATCAGCATCTCGCAGAGCACCTCGCCAAGTACGAGCAACGGCGTGGCAACGGTGACTTTCATATAGTCGCGGATGCTGCCCATGAGGGTTTTAATCATCCAGTTCCTCCCAAGTTTTGCGGATTTTCTCGAGCATTTCGGCGAGCTGCTCACGCTCGTCGTGGGTGAGGGCGCTAAAGGCCTGCTCTCTAAAGCGAATGCGGGCGGCCTGGTCGATGCGGGCGTTTTCCCGGCCGGTTTCGGTCAGGCGAATGGTGAGTTGCCGTCGATCCTTGGGGTTACGGCTGCGCTCAATGAGGCCGTTGACCTCGAGCTTGGACAGGATCTCGGAAAGCGACCCCGGCTTGAGGTCAAAGTGCATGCCGAGTTCCTGCTGCGACATCTCGCTGCCGGGCTGCTTGGCCAGCAGGCAGATGATGGGCGCCTTGCCGGATACGCCTCCGCCATGAAAGTGCATGTAATGGCCGCAAAAGCCCAGACCGCTCAGGATGCGCTTGGCGAGTTTGTCTTCGGCGCTGACCGCTTCGGGTATGTCTACCGGTTGCGACGGGTCACCGCCGGGCTCATGTGGAAGGACGAGTGGTTCAACACACATATCTAAGCTTCGCTCCTTTCTTTAGTTAGGTAGTGGAATTGTTTTGTGCCTAACTAATCTAGGAGCATGAGAAATGAATGTCAAGGTACCAAACTAGTGGTTACGCGGTTTTACCAAACCGCGTAACGGCTCGACGCTGCAAACCCGCCAGAGCGGCAATCTGCCTTTCAACTTCGGCGGCATGACCAGAAGGTCAATGCCGCCTCGTTTCAAGGCACCTTGCTCGCTCTGGCGGGTTTTCGCTCATATGACCCAATCCGCTGTCAAGAGCCACAATGGCCCCGCCGACCGC
>CABUJL010000138.1 GCA_902491915.1 uncultured Collinsella sp. | reverse complement strand
CGGTTTTGCCGTGTCGCTGCTCGTCCTCGAGGTTTCGCCTGCTGGTGCCACGCTGGCCGACGCCGATGCTATCTTTGGCGCCCTGTCTGCCAACCGCATCACCTGCGACGATCTGGTTGTCGCTGTTGGCGATGCCGCAACCTGTTCGGTTGTTGGCTGGTGCGCCAACCAGTGGTGTGGCCGAACCGAGTGCGCGCTGCTGCCGACGACCTTCGACGCCATGCTCACGGTCGCGACGACCATGAAGCCGCTCGTCGCCTCGTTGGCCAATGCGCTTCCCGCTATCGCGTTCCGTCCCGAACCGGGCTTGGTTGTGTGTGATCTCGACCTTGTTCGCGAGGCGGAACCCGAGGACCTCAAGTTCGGCTATGCGGTACTTGTTGGCACCATGCTTTCGAGCAGCAAGTCCCGCTGGAATCAGTTTACTGAGACCGTCCCCGAGATTCTCGCGGGCGAGGAGGTCGCACTCGTCAATGCCGTTCAATGGTCTCAGACTGCCCGCAAGGACGTGCTGACGGCCACGAACCCGAGCGCTCGCCATGCGCTCGATTTTGGCAAGACGGGGGAGCGCACCCTGCGCGCTTGCTTGGGCGATGCCGCTTCGCAGGTCCCTGCCTACCAGCTGTTGTCCGAGGGCATGCGCTTTGAGGCGCGCCTAGCACACGATGCCTGCGACTTCGATATCGACTATGTGTTTGATCTCGATGACTGCCTGGAGGACTTTGGCATCGAGGAGCTTGCCTTCGACTTGGAGCCTGCCGCATATATCGAGGAGTTCCGCAGACAGCAGTTTGTCCGCTCGAACCGCAGCATGCTGCCGCTGCCCGCGGCGCTCGGCGCCATTCGCCTAACGAGCGTCGAGGACGAGGTTCTTGAGCGCCATGCTCACGCCTACTTGGCTTCTCGTAAAGAACTTCTCTAAGATATATTGACTTCCATCGTCTTTCGTATCATGTTGAGGGGCGGGTTTTCAATCGGTTGCGGATCGCATGCGATTCCGTCGTTCGGTTGAGACCCGTCCCGTCTATATTGAGACAACAAGAAAGGAATCTGCATGTCTGAGTTTGCTGCCGGTCCTGCCGGTCGTATCGAGCGTGTCCGTGCCCTGATGGTCGAGCGTGGCTACGACGCCATCGTGGTGCGCGACGAGGCCAACCTTCGTTGGTTTACGGGCGTGAAGGGCGTCTTCGACTACACCTTCGAGTTCCCGCACGCTGCGTTTATTACGGCCGACCAGTGCCTGTTCCACACCGACTCGCGCTACCTCAACAGCTTTGAGGAGAACACGCCAGCCGGCAGCCCCTGGGTCTACGACATGGATGAGGGCACCATCCCCGGTTGGGTCGCCGGCAAGATCGCGGCCAACAAATGCCGCGTCTGCGCTGTCGAGGACGATATGCAGATTAATTTCTACCAGGGTATTCAGCGCGGCCTGGAGGACCGTTCCGTCGCCTGTATGCTGCCGCTGATGCACGACGATATCCGCAAGATGCGCGCCATCAAGGACGCCGAGGAGATTGAGCTCATGCGCCATGCGCAGTCGATCACCGATGCCGCCTTCCAGCACATGCTCGGCTTTATTAAGCCCGGTATGACCGAGAAGCAGGTACGCAACGAGCTCGAGAACTTTATGTTCGCCAACGGTGCCGACAGCCTGGCCTTCGGTTCCATCGTCGCGAGCGGCCCCAACACCGCCAACCCGCATGCCGTGCCGAGCGACCGCGTGATCGAGAAGGGCGATTTCGTTCTTATGGATTACGGCGCGGGCTATTGCGATTACCGCTCCGACATGACGCGCACTGTCGTGATGGGCGAGCCCACCCAGGAGCAGCTCGACCTGTACGCACTCGTGCGCCGTACGCACGAGGAGTGCGTCGCCGCCATCCATCCGGGCGTTGAGGGCAACGACATCTTCAAGCTCTCCAAGAAGATCATCGGCGATGCCGGCTATGGCGATTACTATAACCATGGCTTGGGTCACGGCGTGGGCATCGACATCCATGAGCTGCCCAACTTTAACCGCAGCAAGAATATCATCGAGGTCGGCTCGGTTATCACCATGGAGCCCGGCGTCTACCTGCCCGGCGTGGGCGGCGTGCGCCTGGAGGACTACGGCGTGGTCACCGAGAACGGCTATGAGCCCTTCACCAAGACCCCGCACGACCTGCACGTTATCGACTGCTAGTTTACTTCAGTAGATAGTTTGGGGCGGGGCGTCCGGATTGATTCGGACGCCCCGCGTTCTCTTTTTATGCGCTCGCCGCAGGCGCCGTCTGCAAGTGTATAATTTCTGTCGTATGTAATTTGGACGCTTGTGCGTTCTGCCCATAACAAGAAAGGTCGCTATGCCTACCATTTCCACCGCCGACTTCAAGAACGGCCTCGGTCTCCGCATCAAGGACAAGGTCTACACCATCGTCGAGTTCCAGCATGTCAAGCCGGGCAAGGGCGGCGCGTTTGTGCGCTACAAGACCCGCGACATCAAGAGCGGCCGCGTCGTCGAGAACACCTGCAACGCCGGCACCAAGTTCGAGAGCGTCATGCTCACCACCCGTGAGTTCCAGTACCTCTACAACGATGGCACCGACTACATCTTCATGGACAACGAGTCCTATGAGCAGGTTCCCGTTCCCGAGGACATGGTGGGCGAGAACTCCAAGTGGCTGCGCGAGAACGACATCTGCCAGCTGCTCTTCGCCGACGATGAGCTCATGGGCGTGACCCCGCCGATGTTCATCGAGACCACCATCGTCCAGACCGACCCGGGCTTTAAGGGCGACACCGTCCAGGGTTCCACCAAGCCGGCCACGATCGACACCGGCGCTGTCATCCAGGTCCCCATGTACCTCAACGAGGGCGAGGTCATCAAGGTTGACACCCGCGACGGCAAGTTCGTCTCCCGCGTTTAGCAACCAACTCTTCTAGGAGGACTCATGCCCCAGGAAATCAAGATTGACGGCATCGGCATTTCGCCCGATGTTCTGACCGCCATCGTCTCGCGCGCCGTGTCCGATGTCGAGGGCATCGCCTCCGTTGGCGTCAAGGACCTTGCCACCAACCTTGTCTCCATGATGCTCTCGTCCAAGGCCCCGGCTTCTGAGCCGGCGGTCGAGGCCGAGGTCGTCGGCGACAAGCTCGCACTCACCGTGCGCGTTGTGGTGTTCTTTGGCTATCCGTTCAAGAAACTCGCCGAGGCCGTTCGCGCTGCCGTGGTCGCCGCCATCGATGCCCAGGTTGGCGTTGAGGTCGAGCGCGTTGACGTTTGCATCGACGGCCTCGTTTTCCCCAAGGAGTAACCTTTGAGCCTTAAGGTTTATCGCGGGCGTACGCTTGCCCGCAGTCAGGCGTTGCAGCTGCTGTTCCAGGCCGAGGCCACGGACAGCCCGCTCGAGCGCGTCCTCGAGGGTGATTTCCTGATCTCGAAGGGTCCCCTCGATCCCTATGCTCTGGAGCTGTGCCGAGGTGCCTACGAGCATATCGACCGCATCGACTGTGCTCTGCGCTCCGTTGCCAAGAACTGGGATCTTATGCGCATGCCCGGCGCCGACCGCAACCTGCTGCGTATCGCCGTTTACGAGATGCGTTTCCTCACCGACGAGGAGGTCTCGGACGCCATCGTGATCAACGAGGCCGTTGAGCTTGCCAAGGCCTATGGCACCGACCAGTCCGCGTCGTTCGTTAACGGCGTGCTGGGTAAGATCGCTCGCAGCGAGGAGCTGCCGGGCGAGGACCTATACCAGGAGCTGCTGGCCGAGGATCGCGCTCGCGAGGAGGCACAGGCTGCCGAGGCTGCCGCAAAGGTTGCGGTTGCTCAGGCCGAGGCCGGCGTTCTCGACGAGGACGCTGAGGTCGCCGAGGCCGAGACCGGTACCGTCGAGGAGTAGCCATGCCAGAGGGTTCCGTCCGCAACTTCGACGAGATTTCGGACCGCTTGGACCAGATCATAGCTACCGTTCGCTCTAAGGATACGTCCTTGGAGCGTTCGCTCGATCTGTTTGACGAGGCGATTGAGCTGGGCTCCCGTGCGGTCGACATGGTCGATAAGTTTGAGCTGACGCCGCGTGAGGCCGACAAGCTCGAGCAGGAATACGATGAGGATGCGGCAAACGAATCCCAGGATAGCTAGGCCGCATCTCCGGATACGAATGGTTGATGGCATTCATGAAACGCGTGCGTCTTGATGACGAACTGATTTCACAGGGCATCTGCGCCGATCGCGCGGATGCCCTTCGCACTCTTATGGCTGGCTTGGTCTCGAGTGGCGGCGAGCGCTTGACTTCGCCGGGCCTTAAGGTGACCCCGGGCCTGTCGCTGCACGTGAAGGGGTGCATTCCCTATGTTGGCCGCGGCGGTCTTAAGCTCGAAGGCGCACTTGATGCGTTTGGCATCAATCCGACGGGCCTTGCCTGCCTGGATG
>CABUJL010000137.1 GCA_902491915.1 uncultured Collinsella sp. | reverse complement strand
TCGGCCTCTCGGTCAGCTCTCCGTAACAGCCGTTCTATAGTAACCAAACAGTCGAGGATGGGCAAGGGGGAATTTTAGGCAGATTCCTTTTTGCCTGCACGCATCTCAACCCATTATCTCAATCTGTAACAGTTACAGGACAAAACTGGGTCCAGATGTTACAGATTTAGACAAACGAGCAGCCCCTTTGACCAAAGTCTCAATCTGTAACAGTTGCGGGCTAACTCTTGGTCCAGATGTTACAGATTGAGACATAGATACGAGGACACCCCCAGCAGCAGCGAAGGCTCCTATTTTTTTAGCCCTCACGGACAGCCTCTAATAGATATTCGCGCATGTACGGAATTGCAAACGAAACACAGCCGTAGCCCGCAGGCTCAATCAACCCCGCATCGATCAGGCGCTTGCGATACGACCCGACTTTGTTCGCCGGCAGGCCCATCTTTTTGGCGATATCGCCGTTCGCAATCTCATCGCCCTCACATTGCGCCATCGCCGCGAGATACTGAAGTTGCCGCTCCGACACCCTGCGCAGCGCAGGGGCAATCACCATAGCATTAAAACTATCAAGAGCCGCCTGGATACCCTTGCGAGCTGCCTCTTCGTCCACGCACTCCGCCCCACTGCGCGCAGCAACCTGCCAAGCGTAATATCCGACCAACTGGACCATAAAGGGATAGCCCGCCGAAGCCTTTGTCAAAAGCTCAGCAACGCCTTCGTCGAGCTCCTTGCCCGCACGTCTCATCGTATCCTCAAACGATCCGCCGACTTCAAAATCGGAAAGCCGAGTAAGTTCAATATGCTTAGCTCGCTGAAGGAATGTCAACGTATCATCCACCACCACGCCATCTACCGATGTTGGCAACCCGGCGAAAGCGAACGCAACATTCGCCCCTTGGCGAATCAAGAGCTGCATTTCATTGCCCAGCTCGCGCATTTCCTCAGTTGAGGCGTCCTGAATCTCATCGAGCGTAATGAGCAAGCCGCCGCGCTTCGCGGCTTCGTACATCGCCTCGCCCAGATGGGACGCCGACTTCGACACCTCCACGGAGCCAAGGCTGACTCCTAGAATCGACGGAGAAATCGACATTGATTCAAGACGAACATTTCGTTGCAGAGCCTCGAGAATTCTATTGCAAAAACCGGTATTTGAGGCGACGTCAACGACTTCGAATCCTTTTTTGCGTGCAAGATCACCCAATGCGTAAAGGAGCACCGTTTTACCTGTACCACGGACGCCTGAGATGCGCATGAGCCGATCGGGGGCGCCGGGACCGTTCTCCAGAGCCTCGGCAAAGTCATCCAAAACAGCGTCGCGTCCGATAAGCTCAGGCGGATTCATTCCCGCCGTTGGCTTAAAAGGATTAATAGCTTTAGACATTCGCCCTCCTCTGCTAGTTTTAACAACTTTAACAAAGTTTAGCAACTTTAGCAGAGTTTAACAGTTTTAGCAGGCTCGGCGGCTTTATGCCTTACCGAGCCTGTCGGGTCCTCTCGCCCGCGCCGATACAAATAGCACGGCGCAGCCCCTCTATGCCACCCCTACCCCAGCGAGCGGTTGAGGGAGCCGAGCTCGTCGTTACCCATGGTACGCCACATTTGGAAGATGCAACCGCGCGCCAGGAAAAAGAAGCCGTTGTCGACCAGTTGCACAGCGGCATCTGCCAGCTGATTCGTCACGGCGGACACTGGCGGCAGCTCAAGTCCAGCCTTGCGGATGGTCTCGACCGCCTCCTCGAACGTCGGAGGCTCGCTGACGCCCATCTCGTTCATAAGGCCCTGCATTTCTTCCAGCGCGCTGCTGCCCGACTCCTCGCCGCGCGGCACCAGACGGTAACAAGCCAGCGCCAGGTCGAGCTGATCGCAATTCCAATAGGCAAACGCCAAGCGATAGAACAGGTAGCCAATTGCAGAACGATCGCTGGCAATACGTAGGCCGTGGCGCGCCACCTCGATAATCTCGTCAAAGCGCTCCAGACGCGCAAGCACGTTGATGAGCGCAAAGTGCGATTGCATGGACGAGCGCGCCAGATCGTAAAGATGGCGCACCTCGGGCAGCGCTCGTTCAAAGTCCTCTTGCTCGGCATAAAAGCTGCAGATCTCGTGCTGGGCAAAGTACAGCGCATCGGGCGCACGAAGGATTCGCACAGAGCGGTCTTCTTCCAACACCGGTAGCACCATGCGCACCAGCTGGTTATCGCAAAACTGCGTTTGAACCGGACCTGTCGCCAAAAGCTCGGCGACAGTGCACTTAGCCTCCAACTCCTCGACAAGACGGGAAAAGCCTTCAAAAGCACCTGTACGGTCTACTTTTGCCTGCTCGCGCAATTCAACAACACGGGCCACGTATGGGTCATCGTCCTCTTCCATGACCTCCAACTCGTCAGCCGTATCGGCAAGCAGCAGATCGCGCAGCGCCGGCGGCAGCGTGCGATGGTCATCACGCGGACGAGCATGAACCTCCGCAGGCTCAATCGTCTCCGGACCGGTTGACTCATACGCCTCAAGCACACGCATGCACGGCATATCGTCCATGTCCATGCTCTCAAGATCCTTGGCGACAGGCACGCAATCGGCCAGATAGGCCGCGCGCCCAAAGAAATACGTTGCAACAACGCGCTCGCCCTGCTCACTGTCGGGAGCAGCAATCTGCACATAGCAGCGCGTGATGCAGGTGCCCGCGGCAAAACACGCTGCCGCAAGCGTGAGTGCCACGCGCGCATCGTGCTCCGCGGCCCAGATCGCGCGCGTGTCCTCGTCCAGCTCGCGCCAGGCGTCATCCTGAGCGTCGTATTCACGTTGCAGCATGGCATCAACGACAGACTGCCCAAACCGAACGAGCATAATCCCCTCGGCAACGTTTGCCCGATAGGTATAGTCGAGCCGCGTGACCACGTTGAGCGCCTCAACGATTCGCGCAAAACGGGTGCGCACGTCCCACTCGCCGCCCGGCTGGCACGAAACCGTTCCCGGCTTGCCCCACGGGTTATCGCTCGAAGCCGTATCGAGCAGTCGGGGAACATCGTTGGTCGTCTTGGCGATATGCCACGCATCAAAGAGCGCGCAGCCCTCAAGGCTCGGCGAGGATGCCGCAGGGGCCAATCCGGCCCCGATGCGCTCAAGGATGCCGGAGAGGCGGTTGAGACGGCACTCGATGGCAAGCAGCATGTCAATCTCGTCCTGGTCCAACAGGCTACGATCAAAATTGAGATAGAAAATCTTTGAGCGATCAATGCGAGCCAGGCTCATCTCGGACTTAGCAGCGATGGTGCGCAGGCGGGGCAAGTCAATTTCGCTCATAAGGGCGGCGGCATAGCGCTCGATACCGCTCGGATTCTCGGCATGGTCAACGCGGTAAAGCAGCGTCTCGATAGCATCGGGGAGCGGTGCCGTGTTAAAGCCCAAAAACACCTCGACCGGCTCGGGCAACTTTACGAGCTTGATCTTGTCGACAACGTTTTGCATACCCTCGTCGAGTCCGCCGGCGTCCGCCGTGTTCACAATAGCGCTTTCGGAGTTGGCAAATATCACGTAGCGCAAGAACATCGAGGCCATGAACTCACCGTAAGGAAGGGCGCGGGTCGAATTCCATGTCTCGTGGTCGGACTGCTCGCGCATGGGGCCTTCGGGAGAGCCGGCAGTTTGCGCACACGCGCGCATTGCACCGTTGGCTTTCCTTACCATAATCTCACCAATACTGGAATCCGACTCGTCAAGGACCAGTTCCATGTCGGGATCGTTGGGCAGCGGAGCCTCGCTGACGGGGCGGTCCACCTTGTACACCTCACCCGAAACGCTTACGTAGCCCAAAAGCGACACATGACTTTTGCCAACGAATTCGACGACATAACAAGATTCATGCTGATCCTCGCCAAAGAGTTTCCAGACCACGCCATATGAGCGTCCCGCAGGCTGCTCGGGCATCGCCGGAAAGCGCTTCTTAGGATCGAGAAACCTGAGCTTGTATGTCGGACGCTCTGCCACGAAATATCACCCTGATCGGTCGTTTGAAGAAGGAGTGGTCGCGAATAAGTCGCGACATCTACTCGGAATCTTACACGAGTCGACAGGAAATCGTCCCTTTGGACGAAAGCACTCAAGCTGGCGTAAAAGAAAAGCCCCCGTTGCCGGGAGCTTTAATCTCAAATGGTGCGGCGTATAGGATTCGAACCTATGACGTTCTGATTCGTAGTCAGACCCTCTATCCAGCTGAGGTAACGCCGCGACTTATTGATTATTATGCACATGGACTGAATAAAGGTCAAGCGTTTTTCAAAAAAAGTTATTGAATTTGATTTTTACTCATTTTTGACCACTTGATGCGATCTTCGACGCATCGTGATATAAGAAAAGCCTCCGTTACCGGAGGCTTTAAAATTCAATTGGTGCGGCGTATAGGATTCGAACCTATGACGTTCTGATTCGTAGTCAG
>CABUJL010000136.1 GCA_902491915.1 uncultured Collinsella sp. | reverse complement strand
AACCCGGCTTTAAGTCCAGCTCGATTGAATCTGCTTTTGAATACCCTTCGAACAAGCCCACCTATCGCTACAGCTATGTACGCGACCACCCCTCCAACTGGATGGGTCGCACCGACGCCTACTCCGAGGCCGGCATCAACGAGAAGGGCGTCTCCTGCTCCGCCACGCTAAGCACCTCCTATAACGAAGAGGCCGCTGCAGCAGACCTCATCGATGAGGAAGTGGGGCTGGGCGAGTACAGTTACGGCAGCATCATCCTGGGCGAGAGCGCCACGGCCCGCGAGGGCGTCGAGCTTCTCGGCAGCCTGATCGATGATCAAGGCGTCTGCACCAACGACCAGATCATCATCGCCGACAACAACGAGACCTGGCTGTTCGCCACACTTTCCGCCCATCAGTGGATCGCCATGAAGCTCGCTGACGACGTCGCGTCGCTCAACCCTAATATCGGGAGCCTCAACTACGATGTCGACCTTGATGACCCCGAGAACTGCCTACACTCCGAGGGCATCGAGTCCATGCCCGTGGAGAAGGGCTTCGCCAAATACTCCGCTGACGGCAAATTCGATGTCGCCCAAACGTATGGCGAAAGCCTCGCCGATTCCGGCGTAAACCAGTGGTCCCGCTATGTGCAAGGCCGCGATTATTTTGGTAGTCAGCTGACCGAAGGCACAGATTACGACATTATCACAGTAAAGAAGGATGGAAAACCTGACCAAAAGGGAGCCATGGTCAGCGAAATCCAGCCCCTGTTCTTCAGGCCTGGCAAGTCTGGCTGGAGCACCTTTGAGCTGATTCGTGCCTTTGGCAACCGCGGCGAGAACGTCCCTGGCCTCAACGCGAACACTGATGGTGTTTATTGCATCGGCAGCGAGCGCAACACCGAGATCAACCTCTTCCAGATTCGTCGCGGGTATGACCCCGAAGTCGCTACCATCCAGTGGGAAATGCTCTCCCGCGCCGCGTACTCCGTCGCCATCCCGTTGTACTCCGCTCTGATAACTGAGGTCAGCCCGTACTTCAGCGATCAGACCGTCTCCTTCGATCACTGCAAACAGACTGACGTCGTGTACAACGAGGAGCCCGAGAACTCAATCAACTACGTCCTCATGGACATCAGCTCGCTCTGCTTTGAGAACCCTGACACCCTTGGTATCAGCGTCCGTGCCTACCTCGATGCGCTCCAGAACGAGCTCATCGAGCAGAACAAGGAAGTTGACGCCGCCATGCTAGCCGAGACGACCACCGAGAGCCGCACTGCCCTGGCCAACAAGGCCGGCAAGGCTGCTACCGAGAACACCTACAAGAAGTGCAAGGCCCTGCTCCAGGAGATGCGCGCCTATCAGAAGGCCGAAAACTTCGACCAGCCCTTCACCCCGAGCGACCTGAACACCGAGATCAACGGCCTCAAGGTGTCCATCACCTACGCCAAGGACGCTCTTGCCACCGACCCGGTAACCCCGGATCAGCCTGGTACTCCTGAGCAGCCCGGTACCCCCGAGCAGCCCGCTAAGCCCGAGCAGCCCACCACCAAGCCCGAGAAGCCTGGCAAGTCGGACACCACGACCACGGTAACCACCAACAAGACGAACACCAAGGGCGGCCTGCCCACCACCGGTGATCGTTTTGATGGCCGCATGGTGGCCGCATTCGCCATCGCTGGCGTTGCCGTCATCTCCGCGGGCGGTTACTTCCTCTACCGTCGCAATAAGGAGTAACGTCTTAGCTGAGCGGACAAGGCAGCAATGGCAGCCTCGCCCGCTCAGCCCGCTCTTTTGACCGGCGGGAAACCCACCTGAAATCTTTTTAAAAAAGATTTCCCCGCACACACTTCGCTGTGCTATAGTGCGGCGCAACAGCAACTAGGTGCGACCGCGCCACGGCATCACGAAAGGAGCCACCAACATGAAGAACACGATGAAGTCTCTCAACAACTGGTGGTGGCGTGATGCGAATACGATCGGTCGACAGTGAGTCCCTCACGCCTGTTTTTGCGCTCTAGGTGATTGGAAGGCCTCCGGTTTCGACCGGGGGCCTTTTTCTATCTCGAGCCCGATCGCATTCGCATCACGCGCCTCCGCTTTTCTCTTGCACCCCCATTCCGAAAGGATTTTCACCATGTCTCAGAACACCACCGCCGCCCAGCCCCGCACCGTCCAGACCGCCGACCGCGGCAAACTCGACGTCCGCGCCCTCGTCCTGCTCGCCATCCTGCTCGCTGCCGGCTTCATCCTCAACTTCACCGTCGGCAAGGCCATCTCGGGCATCTCGGGTGGCATGATCAGCCCCGAGTTCATCATCTCGGCCTTCTGCCTCACCATCCTGGTCGTTCGCCCCAACATCGGCCAGGCGCTCGTCATTGGCCTTATCTCGGCTGCCGTGATCCAGATCACCACTACTTCGCCGTTCGTTGATTTTGCCGCCGAGGGCATCGCCGCCATGCTCATGGCCGGCATCGTCAACGCCGCCGGCAAGAACGGTCAGGTCAAGCCCGCCATCGCCATTGTCGCAACCTTCCTGACCACCTTTGTCTCCGGCGCCATCTTCATGGTCATCAAGATGGCCATGCTCGGCGTGGTAGGCGAGCTCGCCGCCGCCATGCTGCCCGTCGTCGCCATGACCGCCGTCTTTAACGCCATTCTGGTCGGCGCCCTCTACTTGCCCATCCAGAAGGCCCTGAAGCTCAACTAGCCCGTTCGGCTTTACGAGCCACCCCATCTTGGCGTTCATTCGTCGCTCGCGTACCCAAGTACGCTTCGCTCCTCTTTCTCGCGCCAACCTGGGGCCCCTCGTAAAGCCGTCTCCGTGCTTCACCACCAAAGACTGTCCCAAACGACTAGCTTTTGGGGACGTTCTTAAACGACTGGTCATGTAAGAACGTCCATTGACTATGAAAGGTATCCATGGAAACGATCATCAACGTCGACGATGTCTCGTTCTCCTATGGCACGCAAACCGAGCAGGCGCTCAGCCACATCTCGCTCAGCGTGAACAAGGGAGATTTCATCGGCATCATCGGGCCCTCGGGCGCCGGCAAGTCCACGCTTGCCGCCTGCCTGTCGGGTGCCGTGCCCCACCACTACACCGGCACGTTCTTTGGGTCCGTCATGGTTGACGGCCACGACACCTGCGAGGTCTCGCTGACCGACGTGTCGCAAATCGTCGGCAGTGTGCTGCAGGATATCGACACGCAGATGGTCGCTTCGGTCGTCGAGGACGAGATGCTCTTTGGCCTCGAGAACTTTGGCGTTCCCCACGACCAGATCGAGCAGCGCGTGAGCGAAACGCTCGAGACCGTCGGCATCAGCGACCTGCGCGACCGCGAGATCGCCACCCTCTCGGGCGGACAGAAGCAAAAGGTAGCCATCGCCGCCATCCTCGCCATGCGTCCGCGCGTCTTGGTTCTCGACGAGCCCACCGCGGCACTCGACCCCGCCAGCTCCACGTTGGTCTTCGAGACGCTGCGTGAGGCAAACCGCACACTTGGAATCACCATCGTCGTCGTTGAGCAAAAGGTCGCCCTGCTCTCGGAGTACTGCAACCGCGTGCTCGTGCTCAACCATGGCGAAATCGCGCTGCAGGGCGAGCCACACGAGGTCTTCGCGCATACCGACGAGCTTCGTGCCATCGGCGTCGACTGCCCTCGCGTCACGCGTATCTTCAATAGCCTCGAGGCCGATGGCCTGGTAAGCGGTACCCCTTGCTTGGATGTCGATGAGGCCGAGTGCCTGATTTCGGGCATCGTCGACCCCGCACGCGCGGCTATCGAAGCCCAGGCGCCCGCCGGTTCCCCGCATGCACCGTCGTTGCGCCCTCATGCCAAGGACGCCGAACCCGTACTCACCTTCGACCATGTTGAGTTTGCCTATCCCAATGGCGGAGCCGCCGTACACGACCTTAGCCTGACGCTCTATCCGGGCGAGCTCGTGGGCATCGTCGGCCAAAACGGTGCCGGCAAGACCACGCTCACCAAGCTGCTCACGGGTCTGCTCAAGCCCGCCTCGGGCAGCGTGCGCGTCACGGGACTGGATACCGCAACCGTCCCCACGAGCCGCATTGCCCGCGAGGTCGCAACCCTCTTCCAAAACCCTGACCGTCAAATCTGCAAGGACACCGTGCTCGACGAGGTCGCCTTTGGCTTGGAGCTTGGCGGCATGGACCGCGCCGAGGCTCTGCGTAGTGCCCAACTCGTCATCGACCGCTTTGGCTTGCCGGCCGACGAGGCGCCTTTCTCGCTTTCGCGCGGCCAGCGACAAATGGTGGCACTCGCCTCCGTCGTGGTCGTAGAGCCCAAAATCGTGGTGCTCGACGAGCCCACGAGCGGCCTTGATTACCGCGAGTGCATGACCGTCATGGAAACGGTGCGTACCATGGCCGAGCGTGGCTGCGCCGTAATCATGGTCTGCCACGACATGGAAGTCGTCTCCGACTTTGCCGAGCGCATCGTAGTAATGGCCGACGGTCGCATCCTCGATCGCGGCCGCA
>CABUJL010000135.1 GCA_902491915.1 uncultured Collinsella sp. | reverse complement strand
GGCGCTCACGTGCGTGGCCTCGTGCGTTTTCGTGCGCAGCAGGTCCACCTCCACCTGCAGCGGCGTGTTGGAGAGCTTGCGCATGATCTGCGTCTCGGTAGCGATTTTGGTGGGCATGAGGTTGAGGATGAGCACGCGCAGCGGACGGATGTCCTGGTGCAGCGCGCGGTACTCGGTCATGACAAAGATGTTCTCGCTCTCGAGCTGCGCGGCGGCAGGGAGGGCGTCGGGGATGCGAATGGGCATGAATGCTCCTTACGAGTCAGTTGCAGTTATGGTACAACGACCGGCCCCATCCGCGCGAGTACATCGCCCGGCGATGCCGTCAGCGGCCCAAATCACTCCAAAAGTAGAGATTAAGGCATGCCCAAAAATCTATGGCGCTTTAGCCTAGCAAAGTGGCAGCAGGACGCTACAATGGTTCGACGCGAAAAACTCGGCCGAAAGGATACATATATGTACCAAACGCGTAAGATCGGTGTGGTCGGCCAGGGCCACGTAGGAGCACATGTTGCCAACAGTCTGCTCATGCAGGGCATTGCCGATGAGCTGTACCTGTGCGATATCAACGAGGCCAAGGTGACGTCCGAGGTCCAGGACCTGCGCGACTCCCTTTCGTTTGTCCCGTACAACACCAAGATCGTCAACTGCTACGACCACTACGAGGAGCTTGCCTGCTGCGACGTCATCGTCAACGCCGCCGGCAAGGTCGCGCTGGCCGCCGGCAACCGCGACGGCGAGCTGTTCTTTACCACCGACGCCGCCCGCACCTTTGCCAAGCGCATCGTCGACGCCGGCTTTGACGGCATCTTCGTGAGCATCTCCAACCCCTGCGACGTCGTGTGCACCGAGCTGTGGCACCTGACCGGCTACGATCCCAAGAAGATCATCGGCTCGGGCTGCGGCCTGGACTCCGCCCGCCTGCGCACCGAGATCTCCAAGAAGGTCGGCGTGAGCCCCAAGTCCATCGACGCCTACATGATCGGCGAGCACGGCTTTAGCCAGTTGGCCGCCTTTAAGGCCGCAACCATCGCCGGCAAGAGCCTTAACGAGCTTCAGGCCGAGAACCCCGACAAGTACGCCTTTGACCACATGGAGGTCGAGGAGCTCGCGCGCAAGGGCGGCTACGTAACCTACCAGGGCAAACAGTGCACCGAGTACGCCGTCGCCAACTCCGCCGCGCGCGTTTGCGCCGCCGTGCTGCATAACGAGCACGCCGTGCTTTCCGCCTCCACGCTCATGACCGGCCAGTATGGCGAGGAGGGCATCTTCACCTCCCTGCCGTGCGTGATCGGTGCCGAGGGCGTCGAGGAGGTCTACACGCTGGACCTGTCCGAGCACGAGCTCGAGGGCTTCCACAAGAGCTGCCAGCACATCCGCGACAACATCGCCCAGCTCGACTGGTGGGACGCCGAGGCCTACGACGCAAAGTAGGCCGCTGGCTACCGCAACCTTGCGAATCTATGCGCGATACTAAGCGGGCCGCGCCGGAAATCCCCGGCGCGGCCCGCTTTTTGACTCACACGGCACGCTTGCGAATCGAAGGTGAATGTTCTTCGACAGATGGAACAGGGCGCTTTAATCCTCAAACCACGCGATTGCACGAATGGGCGAGCCGTCGCAATCCTCGATTTTGAGCGGTGCGCAGCTAAACCAGAACAGATCGTCGCCGCAACAGTCCAAGTCCTTAAGATTCTCGATGTTGACGATATCGCATGCGCGGAACAACTTCTTGTGGCGCGTCAGGTTTTCGTCCGCGATGGGGTCGAGTCCAATTACATCAAAGCCGATGCCCTTGTAGCCGCCGTCGATGATCAGGTCCAACACCTCATCGTCCACGCAAGGATAGTCGCCAAAGTACGCCTCGGTTCCCCAACGCTTATCCCAACCCAAGTTGAACAGCAAAAACTCGGCTTGGGTCACCTTATCGCCATAGGGACGGAGCTGCTCCACAGTAATGGCCTCACCCTCGGCGAGCATGCGGCAATCGACAACCAATGCCCTGCCTATAAACTGGCTTGCCGGAAACGCATCGAGCGTCTTGCGGTCGGCAAACAGATGCGCCGGTGGATCCATATGCGTCCCCGTATGGGTGTACATCTGCATGAGCGTCTCTTTAAATCCGTCGTGCTCGTAGGTGCTCGCCGGCAGCAGCTTGGGTGTATCGGCTCCGGGAAATACCGGCATGTCTTCCCTAATAGTGTGAGTCAAATCAAGCACGCGCATGTTCAATCCCCATTTCTTTCTTGGCAAAGCAAAACGGGGCCCGCACTTGGCGGAAGCCCCGTCGTGAGAGGTTATTCCCGGTACCTAGTACTGCTCGATGCCCATGTAGCGACGAACCTCGGGGCTGTGGTCGAACACCTTTCCGCGGGCGGCGCGCAGCTCGCAGCTCATGTTGTAGAAGAAAATCGGCTCCAGGTACGAACGCACGCTGGCGGGCACCTCGCCCACGCCGTACTCGAGTGCATCGAGCACCATGACCGTATCGGTGTGCGTGTTGAGGAACGCCAGCGCGCGCTCCTCCATGGGGCGGCACTCGCCCGATCCGAGCTGCACAAAGTAGAACACGCCGGGCTCGGTAGCCTCGAAAGGACCGTGGAAATACTCGCCGGAGTGGATGTAGCAGCAGTGCTGCCACTGCATCTCCATGAGCGAGCAGATGGCCATAGCGTAGGTCTGGCTAAAGTTGGGGCCGGAGCCCAGGATATAGAAGAACTTGTGCTGCTGGCAGAGCTCGGCAAAGCGGGCGCCCAGCTCGGCGTTGACCTTCTCACGGGCGGCGGGCAGCAGCGCATCCATCTGCTTGAGGCCCTCATACATGTCGGCGAGTGCCTCGTAGCCTTCCTGCTGGTCGAGCAACTCGGCGGCGATCAGAGCGCCGATGCCCTGCGGCACCTCAGCCTGCGACACACCCTCACCCCACGGATAGACCCAGGTAGTCCACTTGCCGTTGTCGATCTTTGAGCCCTCGCAGTCGGTGAGGGCAACGACTTCGGCACCGGCGGCCAGCGCCATCTCGCAGCCGTCAACGACCTCTTGCGTGTTGCCGCTGTGGCTGCAGGCGATGACGAGCGACTTCTCGCCAAGACTCTTGGGAGCCATCAGGCAAAACTCGCGCGCCGTATAGACCGTCGAGGTAAACGTGGTGGCCTCGCGCTTGAGCAGTTCGTTAGCCGGCATGAGGTCGATCATCGAACCGCCACAGGCGATCCAAAAGACGTTCTCGACCTTGCCCTTGCGCTCGATGATTTCCTGAACCAGATCGTGTGCGTTCATGCTGATGCTCCTCCTTGTGGGGCGGCTTTGAACGACGACAGCTCGTACCTGCTGTCGTTCTATGTTGTCCTATTTATAGCACGTGCAACAACGCCCGTGAAGTCATCTCGGCAAATTTGTTCTATGTTATTCTATCTGTGGACGTTAGATGTCGAAGACGTAGCGCGAGCCCACGATCTTTTGGCGGCCGAGCAGTAGAGGGCGCCCGCCGGCGTCGGTAAAGTAGGCCTCCATATAGAAGAGCGGCTCGCCGACCGGCACCTCCAGCAGCGGGGCCGTCTGAGCATCGGCAAGCGCAATCTCCACGGTGCAGGGGTCGGACTTGAGCGGCGCGCGACCCGAATGCTCGGCAACGAGCGCAAAGATTGAGTTATCGGTGAGGTCCTCGTCGGCCAGCGTCTGCAGGTAGGGATGGTCGGCGAGCACAAAGGCGTTGTTCTCGAGCATGACGGGGATGCCGTCGGCCGTGCGCACGCGCTCGACCACGATAAGCTCGCAGCCGGGCTCCACGCCAAAGAACGCCGCATCCTCGTGCGTCGCCGCGACCACCGTGCGCGACACCAGACGCGCACCCGGCACCATGTCGTTGGCAGCGCAACCCTCGGAAAAGCTCTGAACGTCACCCTTCTGGACAATCTTGCGCTTGAGCTTGGGCGCGCACACGAACGTGCCCCTCCCCTGCTGGCGGTTGAGATACCCCGCGCGCGACAGCTCCTCGATGGCGCGGCGCACGGTGATGCGTCCCACGCCGTAGTACTTCGCGAGCTCCATCTCGGAAGGAATGCGCGAGCCGGATGCGTACACGCCACGCGCGATCTCGCCCTTTAGGTCGTCCATAACCTGCTGGTACAGCGGCACAGTAGACACCTCAGTGCGCTCGGTTTTATCATCGGATGCCATCGTTATGCTCCATTCCGTGCATGCTCGGACTCAAACTCTTCTATCGCCGCCATAAACTGCTCGCCAAAGGCGTCGGCCTTTTTCTCGCCGATGCCGTTGACCTGGATAAGCTCGTCGCGCGTCTGTGGGCACAGGCCGCGCAGGGCCTTGTCGGAAAAGACCATGTACGGCGCCATCTCCAGCTCCGTCGAGATCTCCTTGCGGAGGGCACGCAGGCGCTCGAACAGCTCGGCATCGTCGCCAACACGCGGGCGCTGATCCAGCTCGGCCTCCTCGCGCAGCAGATCGACGGCGCGGCGGGCGCGGGCCGAGGCCTTGCGCTTGGACGCACGACGCTTAACGGTAAAGGCGAACGCCTCATCCTCG
>CABUJL010000134.1 GCA_902491915.1 uncultured Collinsella sp. | reverse complement strand
CACGAACTCAAATATCTCATTAACGAGGGCGAGCACGCCGCGCTTGCCTGTCGCATGTCGCCGGTCTTTAAGCTGGACAAGCATGCACGGGCGGGCGGTTACACCATCCGCAGCCTGTATTTTGACGACTACTGCAACTCGGCCTACGAGGAAAAAGACGCCGGTATCCTGATGCGCAAAAAGTATCGCGTGCGCATCTATAACGGCAGCGACAAGGTGATTAAGCTCGAGCGTAAAAAGAAGTACGGCAGCTGGATCTACAAGGAGGATGCGCCGCTCACCCGCGACGAGTTTGAGCAGGTCCTCGCCGGCGACTATGACTTTTTGCTGCGCAGCCCGCATCAGCTCTGCCGTGAGTTCTATATCGAGTGCATCTGCAACATGATGCGCCCGCGCACCATCGTGGACTACGAGCGCGAGCCGTGGGTGATGGACGAGGGCACCGTGCGCGTTACGTTTGACATGAACGTGCGCGCCGCGGTGGGAAGCTTCGATATCTTTGATGCGACCTTGCCCGCGCTGCCGGTCTTGGAGCCCGGCAAACTAGTGATGGAGGTCAAGTTTACCGAGTTTTGCCCGCAGCTGGTGCGCGATTTGGTGCCGCCGGGTGCGGCCGAGCTCACGGCGGTTTCCAAGTACTGCCTGTGTTACGAAAAGACCGCCTACCTGCGCGGTTTTAATTACTGGGAATCGGATTTTGAGAACCGAGGGGATATTTAGACCATGAGCACCAGGGACTTTTTTAAGAACTCCGTCTTGGAGGCGTTTGGCCAGGTCGACCCTGCCAAGATCGGCCTGTCGCTGCTCGTGGCGCTCGCCATGGGCATCCTGATCTATTACGTGTACAAGCGCTTCTTTACCGGCGTGGTGTATTCGCGCAGCTTTGCCGTGACGCTCGTGGGCATGTGCGTGCTCACCTGCATGGTCACGCTCGCGATCTCGACGAACGTGGTCATCTCGCTCGGTATGGTCGGTGCTCTGTCCATCGTTCGCTACCGTACGGCGGTCAAGGACCCGCTCGACCTGCTGTATCTTTTTTGGGCCATTACCACGGGCATTACGGCGGGCGCCGGTATGTATGCACTCGTGGGGCTGACGGCTGTGGTGATCGTGGCGATGATCGCCGGCTTTGCGAGCCATCAGGACAAGGCGCGCGTGTACATGATGGTCATCCACTACACGGGCCAGACCACCGGCGATGATATCGTGCGTGCATTTGGGCGCACCAAGTTCACCGTCAAGTCCATGACCATGCGCGGCGACAAGGTCGAGATGGCCGTCGAGGTTTTCTCGGACGGTGTGGATATGCCGTATGCTGACGCCATTCACGCGCTCGACGGCGTGGAAGACCTCACACTCATCCAGTACAACGGCGAATACCACGGGTAGCTTGGTTCCGGCGTTTTAATAAACGCCGGATCGCTCGACGCTGCGCGGGCATCTGCCGGGCGATCTGCCGCTCAAACCGTCGCTCGCGTACATGAAGTACGCGTCGCTCCTCTTTCGCGGCACCTCGACACGGCGGCTGCGCGCTCGCTGACGTTTGCTTGACCTGGGCTGTTGAAATGATCCATGTGGCTTGCCCCATTTGCTCAATTTGCCGGTATGGGTTGGGTATCATCGTGTAAGCGATTTCAATGACAGGGGTGCTCGTGGTAAAGATGAAAGATGTGGCCGAGCTGGCCGGCGTTTCGAGCGCCGCGGTCTCGCGCTACCTCAACGGTGGATATATCTCGGCGGATAAGGCCGAGCGCATTAAGCAGGCGATTGAGCTGACCGGATACGTGCGGTCCAGCCAGGCGCGCGCGCTGCGCACCGGCTCCACCAAACTCATCGGTGTCATTGTGCCTAAGATCAACTCGGAATCCGTGAGCCGCATTACCGCCGGCATCGGCCAGGTGCTCGGTCGTCGTGGCTACCAGATGTTGCTTGCCAATACCGACAATGCCCCCGATCGCGAGCTCGAATACCTCGATTTATTCCAAAACCACCCGGTCGATGGCATTGTGCTGGTAGCAACCATGATTACCGACGAGCACCGTCGGGCGATTGAATCGTGCCGTGTGCCCATCGTGCTGATCGGTCAGAATGTTGAGGGCGCGGCGTGCGTCTATCACGACGATTACGAGGCCGCCTTTGAGCTGGGCCATGCGCTTGCGGGTCGCGTGGACGGCAAGATTGCCTATATTGGAGTTACCGAAGAGGACCGTGCGGCCGGTTATGACCGCCGTCGCGGTTTTGAGGCCGGCTTGCGCGCCGCGGGCAACCCGCTCGATGCCGCCTTGATTCGCCTGGGCTCGTTTACGCTCGACTCGGGCTATGGTGCGGCGCGTGAACTGCTTTCCGTCGACCCCGATGTTTCGTTTATCGCGTGCGCGACCGACACCATGGCGGCGGGCGCGCTGCGTGCCATTGATGAGGTTCGCGGCATGGGCGAGGGTATACACCGCGTGAGCGGTTTTGGCGACAACGCGTTTTTGCGCGCGCTGACGGGCGGCATTCCCACCGTGCATTATGGCTACCTGACCAGTGGCGTCGAGGCGACCAATATGTTGCTCAACACGCTCGATGGCGTGGAGGGGGAGAGCGGTCTCAAGACGCTCAAACTCGGCCATCAACTTATGAATGTCTAGGCTTTGGGCATGTCTGCCTGCCTTTGAGGCCCCTGTTTTTGCGGTAAAACTACCATTCGCCGGCTTTTTCCTACCGTTCACTCTACTATGAAAACGATTACAGACATATGAAACTGAAAACGATTACAGTGTAAGTGTCAAAGGTAGTCGGGTGCGCATGCACCCGTTGGAGGAAAGGGAAGTCATGGACTACCGCAAATCAGCCCAAGAGGTGCTCGACAACATCGGTGGCGCCGGCAACGTTGTTTCGGCCGCACACTGCGCCACGCGTCTGCGCCTGGTGATTGCCGATAACGCGAAGGTTGACAAGGAGGCCCTCGAGAATATTGACGGCGCTAAGGGCGTCTTTGAAGCCCAGGGCCAGCTCCAGATTATTTTTGGCACTGGCACCGTCAATAAGGTCTACGAGGAGTTCATCGCGCTCAGTGGCGTCGAGGCTGCCACCAAGGCCGAGGTCAAGGAGGCCGCGGCGCAGCAGCAGAACATCTTTATGCGCGCCATTAAGGTGCTCGGCGACGTCTTTGTCCCCATCATCCCTGCCATCGTGGCCTCGGGTCTGCTGCTGGGCATTATGAGCGCCCTCAACTTTATGGCCTCCAACGGCTTTATCGCGCTCGACACCAATAACTTTATCTACAAGATTGCCGACCTGGTCTCGGGCACGTCCTTTGGCATTCTGCAGATCCTGATCGGTTACTCCGCCGCTAAGGCCTTTGGCGCCAACCCGTATCTGGGCGCCGTCGTCGGTGGTGCGTTCATCAACTCCTCGCTGCAGAGCGCCTATACGGTTGCCTCCGAGGGCGTGCAGACCATGGTCACCGTCATTCCCGGCGTGTACAGCTTTGAGTGGGTTGGCTATCAGGGCCACGTGATCCCGATCGTCATCGCCTGCGCCATCCTCGCCTTCTTGGAGAAGCGCCTGCACAAGATCGTTCCCGAGATGTTCGACCTCTTTGTGACCCCGCTTGTCTCGGTGTTCGTGACCGTGCTCGTGACCCTCGTTGCCGTCGGCCCCATCTTTGTCTGGGCCGAGAACGCCATCCTCGGTCTGATCCAGGCCCTGCTGACCCTGCCCTTCGGCATCGGTTCCTTTATCGTCGGCCTGTTCTATGCCCCCACGGTCGTTACCGGTATCCACCAGATGTACACCGCCATCGACCTGGGCCAGCTCGCCCAGTACGGTGTGACCTACTGGCTGCCCATCGCCAGCGCTGCCAACATCGCCCAGGGTGGTGCCGCGCTCGCCGTTGCCTTTAAGACCCGCGATGCCAAGATCAAGGGCCTGGCGCTTCCTTCGGCCCTGTCCGCCTTCATGGGTATTACCGAGCCTGCCATCTTCGGTGTGAACCTGCGCTTCTTTAAGCCCTTCATCGCCGGCTGCATCGGTGGTGGCTGCGGTGCCCTGGTCTGCGCGCTCACTTCGCTGGCCGCCTCCGGCACGGGCGTTACGGGTATCTTCGGTATCCTGCTGTGCCTGGCCCAGCCCGTGCAGTACGTGATCATGTTTGCGGTCGCCGCGCTGGTTTCCTTTGGCGTCTCGTTTGTCCTGTACAAGGACGAGCCCAAGGCTTCCGAGCAGGCCTAAGAGCTTTTGATTGAAGGGTGCCCGCGGGTTGTATGCTCGCGGGCGTTTCCCGTATCTGGTGTCGATCTCTGGCGCCTTGTTACTTTCGATCCGTTAGGACTTTGATATGTCTAATGCACTTGGCCGCGACCTTGCAAAGCTGGTCGCCGCTGTTGACGCTGCCGCCTCTGAGTGCGGCCATGGCGCGTATGGCCAGCGCTTCCATATTATGCCGCCGGCGGGCTGGCTCAACGACCCCAACGGTCTTTGCCAGGCAGGCGGCGTGTTCCATGCCTATTTTCAGTATGCGCCGTTTGATGTCGAGGGCGGCGTTAAGGTCTGGGGCCATGC
>CABUJL010000133.1 GCA_902491915.1 uncultured Collinsella sp. | reverse complement strand
CTGATCGCCGAGGTCACCTCCACCGATCCCGAGAAGGAAGAGTTCTCCCACGAGAAGCTCTCCCCGGTCCTCGCTATGTATCACGCCAAGGACTTCCAGGAGGCCGTTGACAAGGCAGAGCACCTCGTCCTCGCAGGTGGCCCGGGCCACACCGCCTCTCTCTACGTGCACCCGGCACAGAGCGAGAAGATCGCTAAGTTCCAGCACGTCATGAAGGCCTGCCGCATCGTCATCAACACCCCGTCCTCGCACGGCGGCATCGGTGACCTCTACAACTTCGGCATGAAGCCGTCTCTAACCCTGGGCTGCGGCTCCTGGGGCGGCAACTCCGTCTCCGAGAACGTTGGGGTGAAGCACTTGATCAACGTCAAGACCGTGGCAGAGCGCCGCGAGAACATGCTGTGGTTCCGCGCACCCGAGAAGGTCTACTTCAAGAAGGGCTGCACGCCCGTCGCACTCGACGAGCTCGGCACCGTAATGGGCAAGAAGCGCGCCTTCATCGTTACCGACCAGTTCCTCTTCAAGAATGGCAACACGCGTGCTCGATGAAATGGGCATCGCTCACGACTGCTTCTACGACGTTGAGCCCGATCCCTCCCTGCAGTGCGCACGTCGCGGCGCCAAGCAGATGACGCTCTTCGAGCCGGATGTCATCATCGCCGTCGGCGGCGGTTCCGCAATGGACGCCGGCAAGATCATGTGGATGATGTACGAGCACCCCGAGGCGAACTTCGAGGACATGGCCATGGACTTCATGGACATCCGCAAGCGTATCTTCACCTTCCCCGAGATGGGCAAGAAGGCTTACTTCGTCGCCGTCCCGACCTCTTCGGGCACTGGCTCCGAGTGCACGCCGTTCGCCATCATCACCGACAAGGAGACCGGCATCAAGTGGCCGCTCGCCGACTACGCGCTGCTCCCCAACATGGCTATCGTCGACGCCGACAACTGCATGACTGCCCCGAAGGGCCTCACCGCAGCTTCCGGTATTGACGTCATGACCCACGCCATCGAGTCCTACGTCTCCATCATGGCTTCCGATTACACCAAGGGCCTCTCCGAGCGCGCCGCAAAGCTCGTCTTCGAGAACCTCCCGAGCTCCTTCACCAACGGTGCCAAGGATCCGCACGCTCGCGAGGAGATGCACAACGCATCCTGCATGGCCGGTATGGCATTCGGTAACGCCTTCCTGGGCCTCAACCACTCCATGGCCCACAAGCTCGGCGCTTTCCACCATCTGCCCCACGGCCTCGCAAACGCAGTCATCCTGACCCGCGTCATGCGTTACAACGCCGCCGAGGCTCCTGTCAAGATGGGAACCTTCTCTCAGTATCCTTACCCCAACGCGCTGCACAACTACGCCGAGATGGCTCGTTACTGCGGCATCGACGGCAAGGACGACCGTGAGGTCTTCGAGAACTTCATCACCAAGCTCACCGAGCTCTGCGACTTCATCGGTGTCAAGAAGACCATCGCCGACTACGGTGTCGACGAGCAGTACTTCCTCGACACCCTCGACGAGATGACCGAGCAGGCATTCAACGACCAGTGCACCGGCGCTAACCCGCGCTACCCGCTCATGAGCGAGATCAAGGAGCTCTACCTGGACGCCTACTACGGCCGAGAGCCTCAGGATTACGCCGTCTGCTAGTTCTAGCACGGTTTTTAACGGCGGGGGTGCACGGGTGTTTCACACACCCCCGCCGTCGCTTCTATCGCATCGTTGAAAGGATGCAACCATGCTGCTACCCGATTCCAAGACCGAGCTCGTCCGCCGTGGCAACAAGGTCGTTTACGACCTGGGCGACAAGATCGTCAAGGTCTTTAACGAGACCAAGCCCGTCTCCGACGTGTTCAACGAGGCTTTGAATCTTGCCCGCATCAATGAGTGCGGCATCCGCAGCCCCAAGGCTCTCGAGGTTTCCCAGCTCGAGAACGCCAACGGCTGGGCGCTCGTGACCGAGAAGGTTCCGGGCACTACCCTTGCCGAGAAGATGACTGCCGAGCCCCAGCGCTTTGGTGAGTACCTCGAGATGTTCGTCGACCTCCAGATCGAGATCCACGGCTACACCTCCCCGCTGCTTAACCGTCAGCGCGACAAGTTCGCCCGCATGATCGACAGCCTTGATCAGCTCAATGCAACCACGCGCTACAACCTTCAGGAGCGTCTGGACGGCATGACCAAGGAGTTCAAGGTCTGCCACGGCGACTTCAACCCTTCCAACGTCATCGTCGGCGACGATGGCCAGCTGTACGTCTGCGACTGGGCACACGCCACCCAGGGCTCCCCTGCTGCCGACGTTGCCACCACCTACCTGCTCTTTGCCCTCAACAGCAAGGATCAGGCCGAGGCCTACCTGGAGCTCTACTGCGACCGCGCCGACATGCCCATGCAGGTCGTGCGTCAGTGGACGAGCATCGTCGCCGCATCCGAGCTCGCTCGTAAGCGCAACGTGAACGATGAGTTCCTGAAGAACTGGATCGACGTCGTCGATTATCAGTAATATCTGAGCGATTCGCTTCGCATCGGAGGCACAAAGAAAACCCCGCAGCTCATTTGGGCTGTGGGGTTTTTCTTTACCCGTCGAGCTGATTCACGCAACAAAAAGGACTGCCCCGCTTCTCATCCTAAGAGAGATACGGGGCAGTCCTGTAATTGCATCTAATAGCAGAAACGTCGATTAGCGACGGGCAGCCTTCACAAGCTCGGCGACCTTGGCGACGACCTCGTCGATCGCCACGTCCTCGCGCTCACCCGTGGCACGGTCCTTGAGCTCCACCGTGCCATTCTTGAGGCCACGCTTACCCAGAACGACCTGATACGGGAAGCCCATAAGGTCGTTGTCGGCAAATTTAAAGCCGGGACGCTCGTCACGGTCATCGACGACGACCTCGATACCCTCGGCGCACAGGCCATCAACGATCTGCTCGCAGACGGTAGCGCACTCCTCCTTCTTGGGGTCGAGCGGAATCACAGCAACCTCGTACGGGGCAACGGAGACCGGCCAGACGATGCCGTGCTCGTCGTTGTGCTGCTCCACGACGGCAGCGAGCGAGCGAGACACGCCAACGCCATAGCAACCCATGATAAGCGGCTTCTCCTTGCCGTCCTCGTCCATAAAGGTGGCACCCATGGCCTCGGAGTACTTGGTGCCCAGCTGGAAGACCTGGGAGACCTCGATACCGCGAGCAGCAGACAGCGGCTTGCCGCAGTGCGGGCAGGGATCGCCGGCGACGACGGTAACCAGGTCGGCCCACTCGTCGACGGTAAAGTCGCGCTCGGGGCAGGCGCCGGTAAAGTGATAGTCGACCTCGTTGGCACCGCAGGCCCACTGCTTGGACTCGCGCAGACTCTCGTCGCAGACCAGACGAATGCCCTCGGGCAGGTTAACCGGTCCGATAAAGCCCTTATGCAGCCCGTAGGTCTGGAGCTCCTCGTCGGTCATCATGCGATAGCCCTTGCCGTGGTCGCCCGGAACAATGGCCACGACCGGCTTGCCCTCGGAGTCAATCAACGCCAGCGACTTGCGCGTGCCGTTCTCGGGGAAGCCGAAGAACTTGGCGACGGCCTCGATGGTGCCCATACCCGGAGTCTCGACCTTGGTGAGCGTGCCGTCGCCGGGACCCTCGGTCACAACGACCTTGGTGCTTGCAGCCTCGTCATCGGCAGCAAAGCCGCAATCGTCGCAGTAGACGAGCGAAGCCTCGCCGGCGTCGGCCAGCGCCATGTACTCGACGGAGGTGTCGCCGCCGATTTCGCCGGAGTCGGCGACAACGGGCAGAGCCTTGATGTAGCAGCGCTCGCAGATGTTGGCGTAGGCCTGCTTCATCTTGTCGTACTCCTCCTGCAGGCTCTCCTGCGTGGCAGAGAAGCTGTAGGCGTCCTTCATGATGAACTCACGGCCGCGCATCAGGCCAAAGCGGGGACGGAACTCATCGCGGAACTTGTCCTGAATGTGGTACAGGTTGACGGGCAGCTGCTTATAGGAGCGCAGCTCGTTGCGCACCAGGGCCGTGACGGTCTCCTCGTGCGTGGGGCCCAGCACAAACTCGCGACCATGACGGTCGTCAAAGCGCACGAGCTCCTTACCATAGGCATCGATGCGGCCGGACTCACGCCACAGCTCGGCATCGACCATAATGGGCATCATGAGCTCCTGGGCGCCGGCGGCATCCATCTCGTCGCGCACGATGTTCTCGATCTTACGAATCGAGCGCCAAGCGAGCGGCAGATAGGAATAGAGACCGGCGGCCTCCTTGCGGATCATACCGGCACGAAGCAGCAGACGATGGCTTGCAAGCTCGGCGTCGGCCGGATCCTCTTTAAGCGTCGGCGCATAGAGCTTAGACATATACATTGCTCGAGTCATTTATTTCTCCTCAATAAGCTTGTCGACCTCGGCCATAAGCGCGTCGACAATTTGATCCTCAGCTACTTTACCAATGATCTGGCCATGCGAAAAGAGCAGGGCCTGACCACGTCCGCAAGCAACGCCCAGGTCGGCATCAGAAGCCTCACCGGGGCCATTAACGGCACATCCCATGACGG
>CABUJL010000132.1 GCA_902491915.1 uncultured Collinsella sp. | reverse complement strand
GCCGGCGTGTTCGTGCCCGTGGTGTTCGTGATCTCGGCTGTGACCTTTGCAGCGTGGATGGCACTGACCGGCAGCATAAACGAGGCGCTCACCTCCGCCGTGGCCGTGCTGGTGATCAGCTGTCCGTGCGCATTGGGTCTGGCCACGCCCGTCGCCATTATGGTCGGCACCGGCAAGGGCGCCGAGATGGGCATTCTGTTCAAGAGCGCCGAGGCGCTGGAGAATCTGCGCAGCGTGGGCACCGTGGTGCTCGATAAGACGGGAACGGTCACTCGCGGCAAGCCTGCCGTGACCGATATCGTGGTAGCCACGCGTGCCGACGGATCGCCCGCCATGAGCGAAAAGGCGCTGCTCAAGCTGGCCGCTGCGCTGGAGCGCTCAAGCGAGCACCCGCTGGCCGAGGCGATTATGGCCGAGTGCGAGGCACGCGGAATTGTCGCGCGCATGGTCGAGGACTTTGCCGCAGTGCCCGGTCGTGGCGTTACGGCGCGCGAGGGGCAAAATGTCATCGCAGCTGGCAACGTGCGCCTGATGGACGAGCTGGGCGCGAAGGTGCCCGTCGGCCTTGCCGAACAGTTCGCCGCCGAAGGCAAGACGCCGCTGTTCTTTGCCAAGAACGGCGAGCTTGTCGGCACCATCGCCGTGGCCGACGAGGTCAAAGAGACGAGCGCCGAGGCCATCGCCGCGCTCCGCAAGCTCGGCGTCGACGTGCGCATGCTCACCGGCGACAACCGCGTGACGGCCGAGGCCATCGCCCGCCGCGTGGGACTGAACAGCAAGCAGGTCATTGCCGACGTCCTGCCCGCCGACAAGGAGCGCCACGTGCGCGAGCTGCAGGATGCGGGCAGCATGGTGGCCATGGTGGGCGACGGCATCAACGACTCCCCCGCCCTGGCGCGCGCCGACGTGGGCCTTGCTATCGGCACCGGCGCCGACATCGCCAAGGAGGGGGCGGATGTGGTGCTCATGCGCAGCGACCTCATGGACGTCGCCCGCGCCATCGAGCTTTCGCGCGCCACGATTCGCAACATCAAGCAGGACTTGTTCTGGGCGCTGTTCTATAACGGCATCGGCATTCCGCTCGCCGCGGGCGTGTTCTTCCCCCTTACCGGTTGGCAACTCTCGCCGATGTTTGGCGCCGCGGCCATGAGCCTGTCGAGCGTGTGTGTCGTAAGCAATGCGATGCGCCTACGAACCTTTAAACCATCAGTTGCGGTGAAATAAGGCGTAACATGCTTAGCTAAACCGCTATTTAGTCCGTACTCCACCGCAACTTTAGGTACTCAACGAAAAGGAGATAATCATGAACTACATCGTTAAAACGTCTGGCCTCATGTGCGGCCACTGCGACGCTACTGTCGAGACGGCGTTGCTCAACGTGGCCGGCGTGACCGACGCCGACGCCGATCACGAGACCCAGACCGTCCAGGTTGAGTGCGCCGACACCGTAACCGCCGAGCAACTCGCCGCCGCTGTCGAGGCCGCGGGCGAGAAATTCCACGCCCTGTCTGTGACCGCCGCATAGCAGTCGCTGCCTACTGAATCCTCAGAAGTTGCGGTGAAATACGGACTGTTGTGCCGCCCTAGGCCTTTAAACGGTCCGTATTTCACCGCAACTGACGGGGACATCCGGAAGATCGACCAGAAACGAGGACCCGACATGATGGCAGACCATAAATCGGTGACCCGCATGCTCAAGACGGCACGCGGTCAGATCGACGGCATCCTGCGGATGGTCGAGGAGGACCGCTACTGCGTCGATATCTCCACGCAGCTCATGGCCACACAGGCGCTCCTCGCGCGCATTAACGCCGACGTGCTCAAGGCGCATATCGAGGGCTGCGTGACTTCGGCAATCGAATCGGGCGACGAAGACCTCAAAGCCGCCAAACTCGCCGAAATCGAACGCGTCGTCGACAAACTCTCCAAGTAATTGGGGCATTGGGGACAGGTACGTTTGCACCGTCTTGGTATTCCGGGGACAGGTATGTTTGCACCACATTGGTGCAGATTAACCTGTCCCCCTTGCTCTAAATCGGGTATAAAGGCGTGCAGCATATCGAACGAAAGGCAATTTGCATGAATGACTTTATGAAGGGTCGCAATGGTGCCGATGAACTCACCATCGTGATGGGTTTTGCCGGCATCGTCATCGCGATGATCGGATCGATAGCCCACATCCAGTGGCTCAGCTGGATTGCCATCGCCGTAATCGTGATTGGCGTGCTGCGCGGCCTGTCCAAAAATATCGACGCACGTCACAAGGAGAACGAGGCCTTTGTCGCCGCGACTGCAAACGTCCCCTGCCTGGGCAAATTCGTCGCCAGCTTGGGCGGCGGAACCGCAGCGGCCAGCACCTCACGCGCGGCCGGCACCAGTAAGGAAGACTTTGAGCGTGCCAAGCGCACGGCCAAGAAGATGTGGAAGGGCCGCAAGACCACGGCCTATCTCAAGTGCCCCAACTGCGGCCAGATGCTCTCCGTCCCCAAGGGCAAGGGCAAGATCCGCGTCACCTGCCCCAAGTGCCACGCCAAGATGGAGACGCGCTCCTAGCCGCCATACCATAGGACAAATAAAAGCCGAGGCCTCGCGCTGAGACCTCGGCTTTTTGTATGCGACAACGGAGCTGTCCCTTTGTCACACCTATGCTACGCCGTCGCGGGCCAGCTCCTCAGCCAGCGCTTCGGCTGGCATGGCCATAATCGCGTCGAGCTCGGCATCCACCTCGGGGATGCGCTTCACCTTGAGTTTGCACACCAGATCGCCGCGACACATCACGTGCATCGGCTCACGCAGAGCGCACAGGTCATCGAGCGGGTTCTCGCGCGTCACCAAGATATCGGCGGCCTTGCCGCACTCGATCGTGCCAGTCTCGCCGTCCAGCCCCAGCAGCTCGGCGTTGACTTGCGTAGCCGTATGCAGTGCGAAGGCGTTGCTCACGCCGACATACTTGGCAAAATAGGCCACCTCACGCCACATGTCGTACTGCGTCACGAACGGGCAGCTCGAGTCCGTACCCAGGCCCACCTTAACGCCAGCTTCCAGTGCGGCACGGGCGCTCTCGATAATGCCCGAGCACACGATATCGCCGTTCTTCTTTTGCGTATCGGTCGAATGGGTCTTTTTCGGGTCGAGCAATACAAACGGCAGCGCCGGGCTGATAGTGCAGGTAACACTGGGCGCACGCCCCTCGAGTTGCGTGCCCGCGGCGCCACGGTACAGCTCCAGAATCTCGGGCGTCAACGGAGCGCCGTGCTCAATCGTGTCAACGCCGGCCTCAAGCGCGGCCTTCACGCCCTCGGTACTCTCGACATGGGCCATAACCGGCAGACTCACCTCGTGCGCAGCCTTGCACGCCGCCGCGGCAACCTCGACCGGCATGCGCAGCACGCCCGGCTCGCCCACCTCGGTAGCGTCGAACACGCCGCCCGTCACGAACAGCTTAATGACGTCGGCACCACGCGCATACAGGTCGCGCACCTGTTCGGCTGCCTCGGCGGGACTGTTGGCCACCTGGGCGAACAAGCCCGCACCATGGCCGCCCGGCACCGTGACGCCCGTTCCCGGCGCCACCAGGCGAGGACCTTGATACTTGCCGGCATCGATAGCATCGCGCACGGCCAGATCGGCAAACAGCGGATCGCCCGCGCCGCGCACCGTGGTCACGCCACTTGCCAGTTGTTGTTGGGCGCTGCCCTTAAGAATATGGCGCACGATGGCGCGCCCCACGGGATTATCGAGCTTCTTCATCAGCGCGCCCGCATCGCCGGCCGAGACAGGCTTGCCCGAGCCGCACAGGTGCACGTGCATATTGATGAGACCGGGCATGAGATACGCACCGCCCAGGTCGATAACCTCGGCACCCGCGGGCGCCTGCGCCACAGCACTCGGCCCCATCCAGGTGATGACGCCGCGCTCAACAGTCACGGCCATATCGGGTTGCGGCTCCATATGCTCCGAGCCATCCAGAATGGTCGCATTGATAAACAACGTGGAACGATCGGCAGACGCCATATCGAGCTCCTCCCTCACGATTAACTTGAACATTTGTCCATTATCACCTAGTCCCGCTGGATTGCTGCAGACGCATCGGTTAACGGAGGGAAGAGGGGATGTGGGAGACGGAATATGCTGCAGTCCCACCCCAGCGACACCAGGGAAATATCTCGATCTGTAACAGATACAGGGTTGTTGGGCCCCTTGATGTTACAGATCGAGACATTCGGTCGACGTTTCACCGGTTTGTCTCGATCTGTAACAATTACGAACTCAAACAACTTCTAAACGTTACAGATCAAGACAAAACCTCTCAGCGCCCATACCACCGACGTCTCCACTCCTCAGCCAAATCGGGCCGTCGCGGAATACCCGCCAGCCTCATCTTCTCAACCAGCTTCCCCGGATTCTTGAGCTCATCAAACGTAAACCGAAGCACCTTGTGCCCGAGCATTGTCAGATGAGATTCCCGCTGACGCTCTGCCACGAATGGGTCGACCGGCTCCCGGGCCTCGCCGCTCTGCAGGGTGTACTTCCCCTTACCGTCCAGCTCGCCAATCACGCACGTTCCCTCCTCGAGCCGCCAAAAAAAGTCGACGCGAAACACCTGGCTCGGATCGAGCGGGTCGCGAAACTCCACCTGCAGCTCCGGAACCGGAAAGCCGTACGCAATAAAGAACGCTCGGAACCGAGACT
>CABUJL010000131.1 GCA_902491915.1 uncultured Collinsella sp. | reverse complement strand
CTCGGAGTCGTGCTGATTCATCTGGCAGCCAAAGGTGCGGATAAAGTAGGTTTTACCGGCAAGAATATCGCGTACGGAACCCTGGTCCATGTGTATAAGTCCTAACGAGGTGGAATAAGCGGGATCAAAGAGGGCGGGCAAAGAGTAAAAACTCTATGCCACAGGCTTAACGTCGTCCATCACAACGTTATCCATGGCAGCTCGATTAATCTGATGAACGTAAATAGAAAGACGGATGGCCGTGCGCGACTCCCCGTTGATGAGGATGTCGGAGAACACCGGCGCGCAGGAAATATCAAACCCGGTCGGAATCAAAAAGCCGCTCGAGATAGCCACGGCCTTAATTGCCTGGTTGACGGCACCCGCGCCAACACACTGAATATTGACGGGAACACCATCTTTGACCATGCCGGCAATGGCGCCGGCAACGGACGCGGGCGATGATTTGCTTGATACCTTCAGGCAATCCATGAAGAAACTCCTGCGTTTAAAAAGTACGTTTTAACTGCAATAACTGTATCGTACCGAACGGACTCGGTAAAGATGCTATTCCTCTTTGGCAAGATCGAACGTCACGGTAATACGATCACGCGAAACACGAATATTGGGGTCGCCGCAAAGGTTGAGATAGTACCGCGATGCAAGATCGTTAAAGTCGCGCTCGACGGCTCGCGAGAACTGCGCCATGTCGTCCTTGGCGATACGCAACCCGCGACGATCTTTGGCGAGATCAACCGGAGCAGTCGCATGTGAGGACGAATCGCGCTCGCGTAGCAGGCGTGTGGTCACACCGCGAACGGGCTTAATCTGGCCCGCCAAGATACGATGCGCCGTACGCTCGGACATCTCAAGGCCCAAACCCGAACAGATACGGATAAAGTCTTCCGCATCCGAAGCAAGACCCAGGCGATCGATCACCGGAAGCTCGGCTTCGTCATCGATAAACAAAAGACGAGAAGCATCGAGACGGCTGGACGCCTGCGCATGCAACGTCGCGGCAATCTCGGACGGAGACCCCAAATAGACATCGCAGGCGCGCAGCTCCTCGAGGGCAAACTCGCAGGCGGCGCGAATGATGTTGTGAGGGCCGCGGGCGCAGAAATAGTGACCGTCCTCGTCCTTCACGGCCTGAGGCCAGCTGGACTGATCGGCGCGCTCGCCAAGGCGGTCGGTAGCGACGCTCACCTTAAAGACCGAGCCAAGGTCAACATCCGACGCGACAACGCGTGCCTCGTCGGTGTTTTGCTTAATCGAGAACAATGCCATGCCTCGACCGTGAACGCCCCAACGATCCATCTTCATGCTCTCGAGCTTGGAAGTAACGCGGGCATCGAAGATGCGCTCCTGCATATCCTGCGGCACACCCGAGCCGTTATCCAGAAAGACGAGCGTACGGACGCCATCTTCCTTGGTCGTAGCGAGATAGACCTTGTCGGCGCCGGCATCACGAGCGTTGCGCAGCATTTCGATGACAATATCCTCGACATGCTGGATGTCGTGCTTTGCCTGGCGCCGTTCGGCCTCCGAAACGCGGAGGCGGACATACCCCTCGCCAAGGTTCTCCTCGACGCGAAGGTTGCCCTCCCCCGACATCGACGCGATAAATGAGATGAGCTCGTTCGCGTCGTTCATGTTATTTAGCGATATCGACAGCGCGGCTCTCGCGAATCACGACGACGCGCACCTGACCGGGATACTCCATCTCTTCCTCGATCTGATGGGCGATGTCATGAGCCAAGACCGTGGACTGAGCATCGGAAATCTTGTCCGGCTGAACCATGACGTGGACCTCGCGACCAGCCTGCATGGCATAGGTACGCTCGACGCCGTCATGGGAATTGGCGATCTCCTCGAGCTTCTCCAGACGCTTGATGTAGTTCTCGGCCGATTCGCGACGGGCTCCGGGGCGAGAGGCAGAAACGGCATCGGCAGCCTGGACCAGAACATCGAGCACCGTGTTGGGGTCGACGTCGGCGTGGTGAGCCTCGATAGCGTGAACGATAACGGGCTTCTCGCCATAGCGACGGGCGAGCTCGGCGCCGATAACGGCATGCGGACCCTCAACGTCATGGTCGATAGCCTTGCCAAGGTCGTGCAGCAGGCCGGCACGCTTTGCAGTCACAACGTCCAGGCCAAGCTCGGAAGCCATCACGCCGCACAGGTCGGAAACCTCAAGGGAATGCTGGAGCACGTTCTGACCAAACGAGGTGCGGTAGCGAAGAGCACCCAGGGTCTTAACGATCTCGGGATGCAGATCGTGGATACCGGTATCGAAGGCAGCCTGTTCGCCAGCCTCGCGCACGCGCTGCTGAACCAAGTCGGCGGCCTTGTGATACATCTCCTCGATGCGGGCGGGGTGAATGCGGCCGTCAGCAATAAGGTTCTCAAGGGCGACGCGGGCGGTCTCGCGACGGACCGGATCGAAGCTCGAAAGCACGACGGTCTCAGGCGTGTCGTCGATCACAAGGTTGACGCCGGAAACCTGCTCGAAGGTGCGGATGTTGCGACCCTCGCGGCCGATGATGCGACCCTTCAGGTCGTCAGACGGAATATGCACGGAGGTAACGGTGACCTCAGCAGTGTGATCGGCGGCGCAGCGCTGAATCGCCAGGGACAAGATCTCCTGAGCGGTCTTGTGGCACTCGGCGCGAACCTGCTGCTCGGACTCACGGATGATCGTAGCGGCCTCGTGGGTAACCTCGCCACGAACCTTGTCGAGGAGTTCCTTGTGAGCATCCTCGCGGGTCAGGTCGGCGATGCGCTCGAGCTCCGAGGTCTGCTTGGCGCAAAGCTCCTCAAGCTCACGGGAGCGCTTCTCGACCTGGCCAGCCTGGCTGGACAGCTGATGTTCACGCTTGTCGAGGGCATCGTTGCGGCGATCGAGGGACTCCTCGCGCTGCATCACACGGTTCTCGAGCGTACGAATCTCGCTCTTACGCTGCTTGTCCTCGGCCTCGGCAGCCTGCTTATTCTTGATGATCTCTTCCTTTGCCTCAAGCAGAGCCTCTTTTTTGAGGGTCTCGGCCTGACGCTTTGCATCACCGATCAGGGACTCTGCCTGCGCGTGTGCCGACTGGATCTTTTCGTCGGCCTCGTGAAGACTACCCTGCTTGGCGGTGCGCATGTAGGCAATGGCGGCGATGGCACCCAATACGATGCCAACGAGCGCTGCAATGATAGGCATGCTCACTCCTTTTTATGGATTCGTTACACAGCAAAGCGAACCGTCCTTACGAACGGCTCGCGACATTTGAGTAATATGGGCGCAGCTTATGCGGGTCGGATACAGATAAACATATAAACAAACTCATCACAGATGAGCACATATCACAAAGCAAATGACAGTAATTATCCTACGTTGAACCGCAACAACTGTCAAATAAACGCACCCGGCACGGCGCCTATCAAGCGGTGAACGGCAGGGGCGTACCATGCGCACGCTTACACGGCGCATTCCTCGCTTGAGGCATCGAGGCGCGCCTTAACGGCATCGGCGGCGATGTGATACGAGAAGCCCTTACCCATCAAAAATCTGACGAGCTTTTCGAATGCACGCGCTTCGGGAACGCGACGTTTAGCGAGCAAGGCCGACGCACGAGCCAAGTCGTCATCCACGGCAAAATAATCCTCTGGATACCCGGGGATATCGTCAAGTACGACATGACGGCGCTTGAGTTCAGCCTCGATCTTACGCTGACCCCAGCCGCGACGTTTGCGTTCTTCGATAAAGTACGAACAAAAGCGGTTCTCATCCAAAAAACGATACTCGGTCGCACGAGCAACTGCAAAATCGATCTCAGGCTGTCGAAAGCCATAGCGCGCCAACTTATCGCACACCTCGCCCGTGGCATGATCGCGGCGCGAAAGCATCTCAGTCACCATGGTGAGCGCACATTTACGTTCGATAAGCTGCACCGCCTCGCGAAAGTCATCCCAATCACAGGGAAGATCGGGGCGGTTCTTAACGTACAGGCGCGCCACGCGCACGGGAATCCAAATGGAACGTTCAAAACCGCCCTCGAGATCGCAATCGATATGCGCGCAGGGCTTTTTAGACGCATAACCGCTCGAGAACGAGGAGGCCGCCTTCTTATCGGGAAAGACGACCGTGGCCTCGGTCACCGTATACGACATGTCGGCATCCGCTACTCGTCGTCATCGTCGAGCATCGCGGAGCCATCGATGGCGTACAGCTCATCAAACTCCTCGGGTGCGGGCTGGTCGGTCAACTCAACCTCGGAGGGGGCATCGTCGTCATACTCAAGACCGCAGGCAAGGCGAACCTTGTGCTCGATCTCGTCGGCGCAATCGGGATGCTCACGCAGGAATGTCTTAGCGGCCTCGCGACCGTTGCCGAGCTTATCCTCGCCATAGGCAAACCAGGACCCCATCTTTTTACAGATGCCGCACTCGACGGCCATATCCAGAATCGAGCCTTCTTTGGAGATGCCGGTGCCATACATGATGTCAAACTCGGCCGAGCGGAACGGAGCGGCCACCTTGTTCTTAACGACCTTGGCACGAACGCGATTGCCGATAACCTCGTCCTTGAGCTTGATGGTATCGATTTTACGAATATCGATTCGCACGGAAGAGAAGAACTTGAGCGCGCGGCCGCCCGTGGTGGTCTCGGGATTGCCGAACATGACGCCGATCTTCTCGCGCAGCTGGTTAATGAAGATGCAGGTCGTGTTGGACTTGGAAAGCGAGCCGGC
>CABUJL010000130.1 GCA_902491915.1 uncultured Collinsella sp. | reverse complement strand
CTCCTCAAGCTCGGCCTGCTTCTCGGTCAGGGCCTGACGGATGACCTCGCGGGCCTTGGCGTCGGCCTCGTTGCGGATACGGTCAGCGTTCTCGTTGGCGTCGTTGACAATGCCCTCGGCGGTCTGCTGGGCAGCAATCAGGGCAGCGGAAATCTGACGCTCCTGAGCGGAGAAGTCGGGTGCAGGAGCGGCCACGGGGGCGGCGGGAACGGCCTGTGCGGCAGCATCCTGAGCCTGGGCAAGCTGAGCCTGCGCATCGGCAAGCTGCTGCTCGGTAGCAGTCAGACGACCCTTAAGGTCGACGATCTTAGCGAGCATAGCGTCAACCTCGGAGGACAGCGTCTCCAAGAAGACGTCGACCTCAGCAGGATCGTAGCCACGCTTGGCCTCAGAGAAAGTCTGAGCCTGGATGTCTGCAGGGGTAATAGCCATAACAAGTCTCCTTTTTCATCGCCTCGGCGCTACACGCCCGACGTAAGTTACTAAGTCAGTTCTACACGAGTATACCTATAAGAAGCTGCAGAACCAGCCTCTGCACCAACTGCAACGCAATAATCGCAACGACCGGCGAAAAATCGATACCGCCCATCGGCGGGATGAAACGACGGAACAGGTTAAGCCACGGACCGCACACGCTATCAAGCACCGCGGCAATATCCTGAAGCAAACCACCCTGCTTCATGGGAATCCACGTCATAAAGCAGTAGACGACAATGAGCGTGGAATAGAAGTTGAACAGCGTGTTGACCAGCTGGACGATAGTGTAGATGTTGATGGGAATCTCCTCGTCTTGTCTTTACTTAAGGTAGCCGTCGGCACGAAGCTTCTTGAGATCGGAATCTTTGACCTCGCAACCGGCGGGCAGCACCATGAACACGCGGTCGCCCACCTCCTTGACCGTGGCACCCAGACCGCAGGCAAAGCCGTAAGAGAAGTCCAAGACGCGCTTGGCAACTTCGGTGCGTACGCCCACAAAAATCAGTGCGACAGGCTGCTTGGTGCGAACGCGGCGCACCACGGTCTCCACGTCGTCATAGCTCTCGGGGCGCAGGACATAGGCCGGCAGCTGCGGCGTGGCGTTGATGATATTGCTCGCATAGGCCGAGGCATCGCTCGGTGCAGGCGCGGGCGCAGCGGCGGCACGGGCGCGGGTATTCTCGGCGTAGCTCGACGGCGTGTCATAGGCACCAGGACGATAACCGCTCGCAACACTGTCCTGCGAGCGCGAAGGCGGGTTATACGTCGTGGCATGGCGGGAGTCATCGCCGACCAGCTGACCGGAGCGCGTATACACGGCAACCGACTCAGCTTCACCGCGGCGCGTCTGGCCAAGCAGGCCGTTGCTCGGCTCGTCTTGGGTGTAGAAGCCCTCGCCCGAAGCACCACTGTAGCCGTTGTTCTGATAGCCATCGTCGTAGCCGTCATCGTAGCCGTAGTCGTCGTCCTGGCCATAACCCTGGTCGTAACCCTGCTGGCCGCCCAGGTGCATCTTATTTTTAATCTCGTCAAGGAAGCCCATGGTTGTGTCCTCTCGCGGTTTAGTGCAGGCGCCCCGATAATCAGTGCGCACTTCAGAGCCTTATTTTACTGCAAACTCCGGGCTAAATACTACCCTGCCCAGGCGAACGAGCGTAGAGCCCTCCTCAAGGGCAGACTCAAAGTCCTCGCTCATACCGCAGGAAAGCTCAGGCAGGTTCAAATCGGGATGCGCCGCCTCCAGCTCATCCCTCAGCTCACGAAGCCCCGCAAAGGTGCGGCGTGCCACATCCTTATTCCCCCGGGGCGCCATAGTCATAAGCCCCTGTACGCAAATTCCCTCAAGTTCCGCAAGCTCACCCGCGGCGGCGCGAATCTCATCGGGCGAAAAGCCTCCCTTCGACTCCTCACCACTCACATTGACCTCAATGAGCACACGCTGGGGGCCGGCGAGCTCGCCTGCCTCAATCTTGCGGACAGCACGGCTCGAGATCGCCTGCGCCAGATGCAGCGAACCCACCGAGTGAATCAGCTCGGCTGAGCCCAGCACCGCATTGATCTTATTGGTCTGCAGGTTGCCGATCATATCGAAGCGCACCTCGGGCAGCTCCGGATGCTCCGCCAGACCCGTGAGCTTGCGAACCAGCTCCTGCGGGCGATTCTCGGCAAAATGGCGATATCCCGCCTGGATGGCGGCAACGGTCTCATCGACACCAACGGTCTTGGACACGGCAATGAGGCGCGCGGCGTCGTGGGGACGGCCTGCGCGATCGAGCGCCGCATAAAAACGTTCCAGAATCTGCTCGCGGCGAGCGCGCATCAAGTCCAAATAGTTATCCATTGCCAATCGCCTCCGCTGACAGCCAAACAAGTAGTCCCATGCTATCGCAAGAGCGCGGCCCCGCATGTGCAAGGCCGCGCTCACTTAGGTATTTACAATCTTTCGACGAACGGAATTACTTACTCCTCGTCGTCCTCGCCATCGTCCTCGTCCTCAAGATGATCGAGCAGGTAGCGAAGACCCTCGCTGACCTCGTTAGTGGGCACCTTGGCAACGTAGCGAGCGTCGACGGCGGGCCTCATGATAACACCCTCGCCCGAAGGCACGCGCATGCTCTCGAGCTCATCCTCATCAGTGCAGGCGATATCACCGGCAGTCATACGCTGTCCGGTCAACAGGAAGGTCAGACGGCAGGCGGCATCGATGGAAATCGAGGCGATGCGATCGAGATAGCGCGATACCATGATGGCGCGGCGCAGGTCGTCATAGTTGCTGTCGTCGTCCATAAAATCGCCCGTGTCCATGCGGTTAAAGGTGCGGAAGAACTTCTCGTAGGCGGCGTGCACTGGCTCGTCCTCGACGGCCAAGTTGCAGATGATGGACATGTCGTTGGTGACGAGCGCAGAAAGCGAAGAGCCCAGCACCTGGTAGACGGCCTCAGCCTCGGCCTCGACCGTGCCGACAAGCTCCTTGGGCAGCGAGATATCGGCCTTGACCATGTGGCTGGCGGCACGGCAGATCTGGCGAACCTTATCGGTCATGCGCTGCAGGTTAAAGTCGACATAGATGATCGTCTGAAGCAAGCGGAAGTCGGAGGCGACCGGCGACTGCGTGGCGATCAGGTTGTAGCAGACGGCCTCCAAGTTGGCGCAGCGTGCGTCAATCGAAAGCGTGCGCTTCTTGGTCTTGGTGGCGAGCTTGCGGTCGTCGGTCACATAGGCCTTCACGGCATCGTGGAGGGCCAGATCGACGGCCTCGTAGATGCTCAGCATCTCGTGACGGGCCTCGACGAGCTGACGGGAAAACAGTTTGCGCATGGTTCACTCCAATCAGTTGGGTGCGGTCATGCCGCCCGCACAGTGAATACGCACCGGACCAGGTCCGATCGGCTTGGGACTAGTCGCACCGATCAGCCAAAGCGGCCGGTGATATAGTCTTCCGTCCGCGAGTCCACCGGGCTGGTGAAGATCGCGTCGGTTTGACCATACTCGATGAGCGTGGCGGGCTCGCCGGCAACTTCCTGCAAGAAGAATGCGGTGTAGTCGCTAATACGAGCTGCCTGCTGCATTGAATGCGTGACGATGATGATCGTCATCTCGGGCGCCAGCTCGGCCATCAGATCCTCGACCTTAGAGACGGACGTGGGGTCGATGGCGGAGCAGGGCTCGTCCATCAGAAGGACATCGGGTTGCACCGCAAGCACGCGCGCGATGCACAGACGCTGCTGCTGACCGCCCGAGAGCGCCAAACCATCCTTGTTGAGCTGATTGGATACCTCTTTCCAGAGGTTGGCGCGCTTGAGCGATTCTTCCACGATGTCATCGAGGTCGCTTTTGCTAGTCACGCCCTGCAGACGAGGGCCAAAAGCAACATTCTCGTAGATGGATTTAGGGAACGGGTTGGGCTGTTGAAAGATCATGCCCACGCGACGACGGAGGTCGACCGGGTCGACACCCTCGGCATAGATATCATTGCCGTCGAGCGTCATGGTACCCTCGACGCGCGTGCCCTCGATCAGGTCGTTCATGCGGTTGATGCAGCGCAAAAACGTCGACTTGCCACAGCCCGAGGGGCCGATGAACGAGGTGATGGCATTTTTGGCGATATTGAGGTCGAGCCCCGTCAACGCATGAAAGTCACCGTACCAAAAGTTGAAATCCTTGGCCGTGATGGCCGCTTGCTCCAGCGTGGGAGCGGACTGATAAACGGACATGGGACTCCTTAACTAGCGGCGCTTGCGCGACAGGAAGCGCGCAAACAGGTTGAAGGCCAAAATGATCACCATCAGCAGGAGCGCGGTGCCGTAAGCTGCGTTCATGTTGATGCCGTCGTTGGCGAGCAGGTACAGGTGAACCGTCATGGGGCGGCCGGAATCGAGCGGCGAGATCGGCAGGTTGATGGCCTGGCCCATGGTGTAGAGCACCACCGCGGTCTCGCCGATGGCGCGACCGATGGCAAGCACGATGCCGGTGGCGATACGGCCAAAGGCAGAAGGAAGCACGATCTTGGAGACAACCTGCCACTTGGTGGCGCCCAGGCCATATGCGCCCCAGCGGATATAGCGCGGTACGGCGCGAATGGCTTCCTCAGTGGTGCGCATGACGATGGGGAGCATCAAAAGTGCGAGCGCCAGAGCGGCCGAGATCATCGAAAGGCCCAGACCCATGGCCTCGACAAACAAGGCGTAGCCAAACAGACCCATAACGATGGAGGGCACCGATGCCAGGGCGTCGGCGGCA
>CABUJL010000129.1 GCA_902491915.1 uncultured Collinsella sp. | reverse complement strand
CGTCGATGATCGGCTGCACGAAGAAGGACTTGCCCCTCGGCTCGCCTTCCTCCGGCTCCTCCTCAAACTCATAGGTGTCCTGCTCCCATGTGAAGCCCTGCACCTTCGCGGCCTCGAGGAACTCGTTGAGCTCAACGAACTCCTTGGCGAACTTGCGCCTGGCTTCCTGCGATGCGGGGAGCTTGGAGAGGTCTCCTACGCCAGCTGCTTCGAAGACCATGAGTATCTCCTGCAGCCGCGCGTCCATCAGCGCGATATTATCCGGGAGCTTCTGCGCGAACATGTCGAGCGGACGGTCGCCCGAATACAACTTCACCGCGGCCTCGATGCGGCCCTTCATAGTGTGGGGACGCCGGTAGTAGCGGATGGTGCCGAAAGGCTTGTCAGGGCCGAACAGGCGGTTGGTGCGGCTGAAGGCCTGGATGATGCTCTCGTAGTCGATGGCCTTGTCGAGGTAGAGCGTGTTGAGCCATTTGGAGTCGAAGCCCGTGAGCATCTGGTCCACTACGATGAGTAGGTCGATGCGAGAGCCGCGGTTGGAGTCGACGTTGACGTAGGGCTTCTTGTGAGACAGGCGCGCCGAGATGTCCTTCTTCATGGCGGGCCATGTAGGGATGGTGAACTCCTGGCCGTATGCCCTGTTGTAGTCTTCTATGAGCTCGACCAGGGCATCTTCCTTCACCGTAGAGTCGGCGTTGTTGTCAATGCTCGGGTCGAAAAGGGCGGTCACCTTCATCTGTGGGGCGCGTTCCTTGAAGGCTCGGTAATAGTCGATCGCCTCCGGGATGGAGCTCGTCGCCAAGATTGCATGGAACTTGTTGCCGTGGGAGAGCACCGGGAAACGGCGCAGGATGTCCTCTACGACCTTTTCGTGGTGCGGAGTGCCGGGCCAGTATTGGGCGTGGGTGAGGAAATCCTCGATGCCCTTGATGCGGTTGCCGGCGCTGTCGACCATCGGTCCCATGGGGACCTTTGCCGAGTCCATATAGTAGTAGAAGACCTTGCTCTTTCGATCGTCGAAGATGGCTTCAGCTACTGTTGCGGCTTTCGCTTGCTCTAGGGCAACCGCTTCGCGCACGTCGTGGTCATCGAACGTCGTCACCATGTAGGGGTCGAAGCCCAGGACGTTGCCGTCGCGGATGCCGTCTGCGATGCTGTAGCGGTGCAGGCACTCACCGAACACCATGGCGGTGGTGGAGCCCTTCTTCTGGTTCTCGTCGAGAATCGGCGTACCTGTGAAGCCGAAGAACAGCGCGTTGGGGAACGCGCGGCGTATGTCCTGGAGCATCTCGCCGAAGGTGGAGCGGTGACACTCGTCGATGACGAACACGATCCGCTTGGAGGCCAGGCGGTTGAGTTCCGCCTGGGTGATTCTGCCCTCGCCGGCCTTCACGTTGCTCATCTTCTGGATAGAGGTCACGATGAGGCGGTTCTTGGGGTCGTCGCTCGCGAGCTTCGACTTCAGCACCTGCGTGTTCTCGGTCCCCTGCACGTCGTCGGCGTCATCGGCGAACGCGCGGTACTCGGAGAGCGACTGCGTGCCCAGCTCGATGCGGTCCATGAGAAAGATCACCTTGTCGGCGTCGCGCGAGTCGGCTATGAGTTGGGCAGATTTGAAGCTCGTCATGGTCTTGCCGGAGCCGGTGGTATGCCATATGTAACCGCCGGGGCGCCCCGGGGTGCCGCTCTTGGGTCTCTCGTCCCATTTGCACCTGCGCACCTTGTCGGATATGGCGGCGGCGGCGTAGTACTGGTAGCTGCGCATGACTTTCAGGCAGCCGTCCGAGCTGTCGGCCACGGTGTAGAAGCCAATGAGCTGGTGCGCCATTGGAATGGAAAGCAGCGTGGAGGTGAAGCGTTTCCATTCGTCGGTTCCGGGCTTGTCGCCCGCGCAGACGGGCTCGTTGTTGAAGTCCTCCCAGTGGAAGAAGAAGTTCGGGTTGAACGCGCCCGTGCCAGGGTTGGCGAAATAGCACGCCTCGTCGGGGGTCATCCCCACGAAGATCTGCGTCAGGCGGAAGAGCCCCGTGAACACGCCCTCGTGGGCATACTTCTCGATCTGACCAGTGGCCTGACTGACGGGGATGCCGCTGCGCTTGAGCTCGATATGGATGACCGGCATGCCGTTGATGAGCAGGCACAGGTCTCCACGACGGTCGTTCAGGATCTTGTTCTTCGCGGGATAGACCGGCTGCTGAGCTATCTGGTAGCGGCTCTGGCCGGCTGCGATCTCCTGACGATCATAGATCTTCAGACTCACCTCTTTGCCTAGGTGAAGAGCGTCGTCGGGGTTGTCGCGCGTGACGGCGACGGTCTTTCCGTTGATGAACCCGTTGAGTGCGAGTGGGGTCTTGAGCGTTTCGATTTGTTCGATGACCTGCGCCATCTCGCTCTGGGTGAGCGGGCAGCCGTTCAGGCGGTCTATGTCGGCGTTGTTCTGGAACAGAATCTTCGCCCAGTTGTCGATGAGGTCCTGCTCGGTGGGATAGCGAAGCACACCTCCCGCGTCGTCCCAGCCGTGCTGCTTCAGCACGGTGATGACCGCTTCTTCGAACGCCGCCTCTTTATCGAAAACCATGGCGAAACCTATCTACGAACTGCAAAAAGTTATGCATTTAACTTATGGTGGTCATTATAAGTCATGCCCGTATCCACTTGGGAACAGCGTAAGTTGGGAGACGTTGCTACTAGGCATGACAATTTGCGCATTCCAATTGCTGCCAAGGATCGAATTCCCGGTGACACCCCTTATTACGGAGCGAATGGCATCCAGGACTACGTAGAGGGTTATACACATGAGGGCGAATTTGTCCTTGTTGCCGAGGATGGTGCTACGGATTTAGACAATTATCCCGTACAACTGATAAGTGGTTTGAGCTGGGTGAATAATCATGCACATGTAATAAAAGCTATTCCTGATGTAGCGCAAAACCGTTTCATAATGCATCTAATTAAAAGCATGGATATTGCCTCTTACCTGGTCGGGGGAACTCAGTCAAAGCTCAATGCCGAAGTATTGATGGAAATTGAAATCAAGCTTCCATCAAATAGTGAGCAAATCCATATCGGTGCACTTTTGAGTACCTTGGATTCCCTCATCACCCTTCATCAGCGTGCGTGATCCGCCCCCTTGTAGACAAACAGAGACAAAAGTGGAACCTCAGTTGTTTGGCCCGAGACCCCTTAAATCTCGGACTCATTTATTAACTCGATTTCCCAAAATGGATTATTTCGGCATGGGAGATTTCGAATGCGTCGCTACCCGCGCTCCATCTCGTGGGCCAGGAAGTGCTTGGTAACGGCGAGCAGGCGCTCGTCGGGGGCAACAACCCTTCGATATTTACGGTCACAGCCTAATACTGACCGCTCGCATTTGTTGCTCAACAAATGCGAGCGGTCAGTGGGCTAAGTTGAAGCAGTATTTGGTTGGAGGAGGAGATAATGACAGAGCGCTATAACGGTAATGGGTTTGCCCTTGGTAATAGAATCGACGGGCTTCTGGAGGGCTGTTCGCAACCAACCATCTTTGCTTTTTGCGGACTGACCTCTCGTCTTGCCAAAACCCTGGCATGCAATGAGTACTCAATCCCCGGCGTTGTTGCTGGCGAATCGACCCCGTTCTTTTCTCCGTCTGATTTTGCCCGCCAAAAGAGGTTGTCTGTGGGCCAGATTCTTTCGGCAGATGGCCCAGTCTTGATGCTGTTTGAGCAGCTTTTAGAGCTGCGCGGGACGATTGACGAACTGTTCGATGGCAAGGTCGTTGTCGTGCGGAACAACCTGTTCCTTGATGGCGAGGGCGTTCCTTCTCCCGTTGATCCAGATCTGCTCGATGGCTTTGAGTCATCTTTTGACGATATGACACCCGATACGACGGGACTTTCTAAGTACTACGCCAAGTCGGTAAAGGTTGGAAGTGCGCATCTTGTAACGCCGATTATTCCGGACGAGTTTTCTGAGTGGGAAGTCATCGATCTATTTGATCGTGCTTCTTTTGCGCTGGGCGATGCTTCGGCAATCTCTGAGGGCGTCGTCCCTGTTTCGTCGGCTCCGTTTTTGGAATACCGTTTGGGCTTGCTAGATGGCACGGCTAGCCCTGCTTCTGTTTTGGTGAACGCTCGGGAACTTGAGAGCTATAGGTCCGCCCTGGAGGCGGTCGCTTCTGTTACCCATGCTCTGGGTCTATCCGTTTCCTTTGTGGCGCAGCAGGACCAAGAGGAAAAGATCGGGGAGTCGGACCGCCTGCTTTCGGTGCTTCAGCATTACTGGGGCAAGGACGCCTCGTTTAGGAAGCTTCGTTTTTACAAGAACCCCGACTTTGACAACGAGATGGAAACGGTGTCTCAGGGTGCTATCTCCGAGTTTGTCGTAAAGCAGGCCGAGGCTGCCCATGCGGGCTCCGTCGATTACAGGAATGTGTTTGTAACGGCGCCCACGGGTGCGGGCAAGTCCATTCTGTTCCAGATTCCGGCGCTGTATCTTGCTCGGAAATATCAGCTGGTCACGTTGGTTATTGAGCCGCTGAAGGCCTTGATGATCGACCAGGTTGCCAACTTGCGGAAACGTGGCGTTAAGAATGTCGTTGCCATTAACTCGGACATTCCCTATGGTGAGCGTCTAGAATCCCTCGACCGTGTTAAAAGCGGCGAGGCCTCCATCATCTACCTGTCGCCAGAGCTCTTGCTGGAGTCCTCGATCCAGGCAATTCTCAACGGCCGCGAGCTCGGTCTTGTCGTCATTG
>CABUJL010000128.1 GCA_902491915.1 uncultured Collinsella sp. | reverse complement strand
TGAACGCCACCGTCCGTCGCATCACCGACACCATGTACCACAGCGCCGACGAGTTCCTGGATGACCTGCGCGTCGTCCAGCGTTCGCTTGCTGCCTGCGGTGCCGTCCGTGCCGCCTACGGCCCGGTCCAGACCATCATCTGGCAGGTCGAGTCCTTCGGCTTCCATATGGTCGAGATGGAGTTCCGTCAGCATTCCGTGGTGCACGCCCGCGCCCTCAAGGATATCCACGAGAACGGTATCCATGGCGACCTGCAGCCCATGACGCGCGAGGTCATCGATACCTTCCGCGCTATCGGCTCCATCCAAAAGCGCTACGGCAAGAAGATGGCGCACCGCTACATCATCTCGTTCACCAAGAGCGCCCAGCATGTGGCCGACGTCTTTGAGCTGGCCCACCTGTCCTTCGCACACGAGGAGGATGTCCCCGAGCTCGACGTGATCCCGCTGTTCGAGCAGCTCGAGGACCTCGAGGGCTGCGTTGACGTGCTCGACCAGATGCTTGCGCTGCCCGTGGTGCAAAAGCGCCTTGCCCAGACCAACCGCCGCATGGAGGTCATGCTGGGCTACTCCGACTCCTCCAAGGATGCCGGTCCTACCACGGCCATGCTTGCGCTGCACTCCGCGCAGGAGCGCATCGCCAAGTGGGCAGAGAAGAACGATATCGACCTGGTGCTCATGCACGGCCGCGGCGGTGCCGTGGGCCGTGGTGGCGGCCCGGCCAACAAGGCCGTGCTGGCGCAGCCCAAGGGTTCGGTCAACTGCTTCTTTAAGCTCACCGAGCAGGGCGAGGTCATCTTTGCCCGTTACGGCAACCGCACGCTGGCTCAGCGCCATGTTGAGTCCGTTGCCGCCGCAACGCTTTTGCAGTCGGCCCCGAGTGTCGAGAAGACCAACACCGAGACCACGCAGAAGTTCTGGGATATGGCCGAGAAGCTCAACGCCGCAAGCCACGAGCGCTATCTGGACCTGCTGAACACCGAGGACTTTACGCCGTGGTTCTCGACCGTGACGCCGCTGACCGAGGTCGGTCTGCTGCCGATCGGCTCGCGTCCCGCCAAGCGTGGCTTGGGCGCCAAGTCGCTCGACGACCTGCGTACCATTCCGTGGATCTTCAGCTGGAGCCAGGCGCGCATTAACCTGGCCGCTTGGTACGGCCTGGGCACCGCCTGCGAGCAGTTGGGCGACCTTGACCAGCTCAAGGCTGCCTACCAGGAGTGGCCGTTCTTCCGCACCTTTATCGACAACATTGAGATGTCGATCGCCAAGACCGACCAGCGCATCGCCAAGATGTATCTGCACCTGGGCGATCGCGATGATCTGTCCAAGAAGGTCTTTACCGAGATGCAGCTCACCCGTAAGTGGGTCCTTGCCATCGTCGGTGATGAGTGGCCGCTGCAGCGTCGTCGCGTGCTCGGCTGCGCCGTTCGCGTGCGTAACCCCTACGTCGACGCTCTGTCCATCGCCCAGGTCCGCGCCCTTCGCGAGGTGCGCATGAATCAGGACGAGATGGCCGAGGAGAAGAAGGCCGAGTACATGAGCCTGATTCTTTCGACTGTGACCGGCGTCTCGGCAGGATTGCAGAACACGGGGTAATCGATAGCCCTGTGGCTCTCACCGGGACCCGATGGGTTTCCCTCTGAATGCGTCCTCGCACTTGAAGCCCCCTTATCCTGCTCCTTCGGAGCTGCGGATAAGGGGGCTTCGTGCTGCGGAGTGCATTCAGAGGGAAACCCATCGGATCCCTTCGTCCTCGGTCTTCTGGGGTTAAAGCTAAAGGGAATAAGGCGCGCTTCGCGCATAGCGTGGAGTGCGGCGAGGGCTTCTTGCGTCCTGCGGAGTGTGCCTAAAAGTAAACTGATGGCGGGCCCTGCGATGTCCGGTCTTCAGTGGATTACTGCTGGGGGAATAATGGCGCGCTTCGCGCGTTTGGAAAGGGCTTCGTGCTGCGGAGTGCATTCAGAGGGAAACCCATCGAGCCCCTTCGTCCTCGGTTTTCGGCGGATCAGCCGCTGGGTGAGGGTGGTGCTTGGGGCGACGTGCAAAAAACGGAGTTTTCAGCAGCCAAAGATTGGTGCATAAGGCTATGGGTGACGTTCGCGGCCCCTGTTGATGCTTTTGCACGACGATTGGGCTTTGGCGATGTTCATATATGGCTGGTTTCTCGCCGCATGCTATCCAGATGGGACGAGTCATGAGGACTATCTACCTTTTGAAAGACTTTTGACACCAAAATCTTATCCCGCGATGCTGAATACTCGCAAAAATGCACGCTCCGGAGGGTACCACCCTGTTACGGCTAGAAATCCATGCGCCATTTTATGCAATTAATTAACGCATTTATGCAAAATGGCTTACGTGCGTACGCCTCGGGCTAGATGTTTGCCTCGGCGCTGCGTAAATCATCCTGTCTATAGTGTCTTTGACAGGCGGCCGCGGTTCCCTTTGGGATCGCGGCCGTTTTGTTGTGGGTCAAATATGAACGTTGTGTTAATGAGTCGGTGGACGGTGGTGTTTTTCGGTGAGCGGCGTATCCTTCCAACGGTTTATCTAGTGTGTCAGTTGAAAGGAAGAGGGCGCTCGTCATTGTTTGAATGTGAACTACCGTTTGACCACAAGACGTTGCATCTGGAGCTCGAGGATAAGAATTTCGCGGGTGTGATGGAAGGTCATCAAAACGAGTTTAAGACCACGAAATCGCAGGAAGAGCTGGTAGAGGAGTCGCTTGCCAACCCTTATGGTTCGCCTTCGCTCGAGGAGCTTTGTGCTGGTAAGAAGGATATCGTCATTATTAGCTCCGATCATACGCGCCCCGTTCCCTCGCGTGTGACGATGCCTATTCTGCTGCATCACATCCATTCCGCTGCGCCCGAGGCTCGAGTGCGTATTTTGGTTGCTACGGGTATGCACCGTCCGTCGACGCACGAGGAACTCGTCAACAAGTATGGCGAGGAGATTGTTGCCAACGAGGAAATCGTTATGCACGTCGCGACTGACGACAGCATGATGAAAAAGATTGGCACCCTGCCTTCTGGTGGCGAGTGCATCATCAACAAGATTGCCGCCGATTGTGATCTGCTGCTTGCCGAGGGCTTTATTGAGCCGCACTTCTTTGCCGGTTTCTCTGGTAGCCGCAAGTCCGTCCTGCCTGGCATCGCCAGCTACAAGACCATCATGTACAACCACAACGGTCAGTTTGTGAATGATTCCCACTCGCGTGCCGGCAACCTGTGCCACAACCACGTGAGCGAGGACATGTTTGCCGCTGCCGAGATGGCTCACCTTGCCTTTGTGCTCAACGTGGTGCTCAACGGCAAGCACGAGGTCATCGGCTCCTTTGCCGGCGACATTCACAAGGCGCACGAGGCCGGCTGTGAGTTCGTGAAGAGCCTTGCCGGCGTTGAGCCCGTTGAGTGCGAGATTGCCATCACCACTAACGGCGGCTACCCGCTCGACCAGAACATCTACCAGGCCGTGAAGGGCATGTGCTCTGCCGAGGCTACGCTTCCCGAGGGCGGTGTGATCATCGACGTCGCCGGCTGTGCCGACGGTCACGGTGGCGAGGGCTTCTATTACAACATCGCCGACAACGATCCGGCGGAGTTTGAGCGTGCCTGCATCGACCGTCCTAAGGACGAGACCCTGCCCGACCAGTGGACGAGCCAGATCTTTGCCCGCATCCTGGCGCATCACCCTGTGATCATGGTCACCGACCTGTGCGATCACCAGATGATCAAGGATATGCACATGACGCCGGTCAACACCCTCGATGAGGCGCTCAAGCTCGCCTTTGAGATGAAGGGTGCCGATGCCAAGGTGGCCGTCATTCCCGATGGCCTGGGCGTTGTCGTCGCTCAGCACTAGTACGCGGCCTAAACGAATCGTTTATAACCGACAAGAAAGATAAGGTTTTATGCTTACCAAACTCCTCTGCGAATTCGGCGCAACGGCCCTCATGATCATCTTTGGTGTGGGCGTGCACTGCGATACGGTGCTCAAGGGCACCAAGTATCAGGGCTCCGGCCACATGTTTGCCATCACCACTTGGTCTTTTGGCATCTCGGTCTGCCTGTTTGTCTTTGGCGGTGCCGTGTGCATGAACCCCGCCATGGTGCTTGCCCAGTGCATCGTCGGCCTGGTGCCGTGGAGCAGCTGCATCCCCTTCATGATTGCCGATATGCTCGGCGGCTTTGTGGGCGCCGTAATCGCTTGGCTTATGTATGCCGATGAGTTCAAGGCTTCCGATGGCGTCGTTGATCCCATTGCCCAGCGCAATATCTTCTCGACCAACCCCACCACCGAGGGCACGAACTATGCTCGTAACTTCTTCTGCGAGGCTATCTGCACCTTTGTGTTCGTCAGCGCCATCCTTGCTGCCGCTAACCGCGCCGGCGAGAACGTCCTGATGCTCGCTATCTGCGTCGGTCTGATCGTTTGGGCTGTTGGCATGGGCATGGGCGGCATCACCGGCTTCGCCATGAACCAGGCTCGTGACCTTGGTCCTCGCATGGCCTATCAGGTGCTGCCGATTAAGAACAAGGCTGACAACAACTGGAAGTACGGCCTGCTCGTTCCTGGCATCGCGCCGTTTGTCGGTGCCGCTCTGGCCGCGCTGTTTGTGCATGGTTTCTTGGGCATGTTCTAGTTCAAGGCTACATAGATTGCTCGCCGTCCGCATGGGGTAACTTCCCAGCGCGTCCTCGGACATGCAAAAAGGCTCGCTGCGCACTTCGTGCGGCGGGCCT
>CABUJL010000127.1 GCA_902491915.1 uncultured Collinsella sp. | reverse complement strand
CTTGTCTTCCGGATCCCAGTTCTGGGAGTAAGGCGGATTCGACACCACGGCATCGACGAAGAGCGGATCGTAGGTCTCATCCTTGTTCTCGACGGTGTCGAACCAGGGCCAGTCGTCTTCGAGTGTGTCGCCATTGCGTGCCACGATGTTGTCAGGAAGAATTCCACGCATGACCAGATTCATACGTGTGAGGTTGTAGGTGTTCTCCTTAAGCTCCTGTGCATAATACTTGATGGAGTCCGGGTCGCCGTTGCGGCGCGCCACGGCCTTGCCGATGTTGATGAGCAGCGATCCCGATCCGCTCGTGGGGTCGTAGATGGTGATGTTCTCGCGTCCGGCCAGGTGCCACGAGATTATCTCACTCATGAGCATGGACACCTCGTGCGGCGTGTAGAACTCGCCGGCTTTCTTACCGGCGTTGGCGGCAAAGTTGCTGATGAGGTACTCGTAGATGAAGCCGAGCACGTCGTAGTCCTGGCGACCGTCCATCGGGATGTCCTTGATGAGGTAGATGAGATCGCGAGCGGCCTTGGACTGGCTCCGTGCGTCGGTGCCGAGTTTGGAGAGACCGGTCTGCAGCGTGTCGAAGATGCCGTCGAAGACACGCTTGCGGGCGGGATCGATGTTGCGGCTAAAGGCAGAGAGGGCGTCGCGAACGTTCGAAATCTCGAAGTCGCCGCCTTTGGCGACCCAGGTGGAGAAGAGGTTCTCGTAGGCGATGAAGTAGCCGCACTCGCCCTTGACAAACTCGACCGTTTCTTCGTCGTCTTCCACGAGGCTCGGCAAATCCTCCTCGGCGAAATCACGTGCCTTCAGGCGGGTGACTTCGGTCTCGGAGAGGAACTTGTAGAAGATGAAGCCCAGGATGTAATCCTTGTATTCATTTGCCTCGATTTTCGAGCGCATCTTATTGGCGGATTCCCATATCTTTGATGCCAATTGCTGCTTGTTCATCTAGTTTTCCTCGCTTCTATAGACTTGGTTGAGCGTTTCTCCGTCGTCGCTTACCCATTCGGTCCAGCCGTTCTGGCTGCCGCCGAGCACGAACACCGCCGCGGCGCTGGGCGTCGGGAACTCGAGATCTCTGGCGAGCTCTGCGATACCGCCCGAATCGCCGAAGATCTCCCTGCGCGCGGCCGCGACGGCCGCGTTTTTCAGCACGGGTCTCGAGAGGTTCACTTTCGAGCCAGCGAGCACGGTGAAGTGCCCGGTGGCCTTGTCGTAGCGTCCCGCCCCGCGTATGCCGTTCTTCTTCGTGTGGAAGACCGCCGGCGCACCAGCCGGACCCTGGTCGACCCTATCGAGGTCGTACCCCAGAGCTGCCATCCTGAAGAGGATCCTATCGTGCAGGCGTTCGACGGCCTCTTCCTTGTACGGGTCGATGTAGGGCTTGGGCGTCGCCGAGTTGTCGGTCTCGTACGAGCCGTGGGTACGCACGTAGTCGATGGCCTTCGCCTCGAGAACGTCCAGTGCATCCCTGCTGATGTTCTGGTCGTCATCGAGGAACATAACGGCCTTGTTCCAGAACTCCTTTTTCGCCTTGTGCGCGTCGAGCCGGGCGATGCCCTGGGTCGTCTGCCCCGCGTAGACGCGGCTCACGTTGCCGTGGTCCTCGTCGAGCAGGTAGTAGACGCCGCGCTGCGGGATGTTCGGCAGCGACTTCGCCTCGGCGAGGTCTTCCCTCGGAACGACGACGGTCACAAGCGACTCGCCGTCGATGCGGCAGATGCGGATGCGGTCCGGCTGCGCGCCTATGAGCTGGACGGTGAGAGTCTTGACCCGGATCATGCTCACGCCCCCTTCTTCGCGAGCTCTTCAATCATGCACGTGCGCACGAAGGCGGAGAAGCTCATGCCCCGCAGGGCCGCCTCTTCCTTCGCAGCGTCGCGCAGGGTATCGGGGATGCGAAGGGTCACGGAAACCTGGTCGCCGTCCACCAGGAAGCTTCTGATCTCAGTTTCGTCGGCGTTGCTCTTGATGAGCTCCTTGTAGCTGTCAGGCATCTGCACTCCCATCACTCGAAATGCAATACAAATGCGTTTATAGCAGTATAACGCGGCGGCACAGGGGATGCAGGGGCGGCTGGTATCCAGGCTCGATGCGAAGGAGAACGGCATCTCCGATGCGCTCAGAGCACCTCTGGCTTATCGACCTAAGGACCAGAACCACTTACTCCCTTAACCCCTTAAGCGCTTGCAGCGACGCTGCGCGAGTCTCGGCGTAGGCAAGGCGCGCGTCGCTTAACTGTTTATCGAGCTGGTCGACTTTGCCGCTCAGCGCATCGATCTGCCTGCCGATTTCTCCCATCTCGACTATCGTATTCCAACCACGTTGATCGGAAAGCTGCTCATGTTTATGGCGCAAGACAAGCAGCTGGTTGAGCAAAGCGACGCGTGCCTTGTCAAGCTCTTCCATCTTGTCTCGCGCTTCCTTAACCTTTCGAGCGATGCGCAGCTTTTCCTGCTCCTTTGCAGAGGGCTCGGAAGCAGGCTCCGGTGCAGGCCCTGACGTTTGCACGGGCTCAGACTCTGGCTCGGACTCGGGCTCTGAATCAGGAGATTCCTCGGGCTCAGACGCCGTCTCGAGCGCGGGCTCGGGCTCCTGATCAACGTCGAGTGCATTCTCGGGTTCGGACTCCGCGGAAACCGCATCACCCATCTCCAAAAACGCGCATATGCCCGGCTCCGTTGCCGGCCTTGCCTCGAACACCGTGGCAACCGATCCGTCACTCAACATAGTGCTCTGCGAGCAAAGCGACTCGACAAAGCTCGCCATAAACAGGCCGAACCCAGAAATCTGCTGAGCCAGACGCTCGTCGTAGGTAACGTGGATCTCGCCCTCATTGCCTTGACGCACCGAAAGCCAGTCGCCCACGCACATGAGCTGCACCAGCGTGATGAGCGTCAGGTCGCCTTCAAAGAGCAACTGCAGGCGGGGCGAAACATCGTCGCGGGGAACAACCAACTCAGTATGTTTCTCGAGCTCCACGAGCGTGGTGCCGACGTCCTGGCACAAATCGATGTTGCTCGGAACATCATTAAAATGATCGCGCGTATGGCTCAGGAGCCATACGCTTTTGTCCGCGTTGATACGAACGCGCTTAAGAGCATGCGACGACCCGTCCCAGGTAACATCAGAATGCTCCAAAAACAGCCAGCCGTCACAAAACAGCTCCATGGCAAAGATGGGAAAGGCTTTCTGCATCGTTTACATCTCCTTGCGTTCTTGCGTATCGCCCACGGCGTCGTGGCCGTTGATCTCGTTCCGCTGTTCCTCATCATCAAAAAGGCCCTTAAACACGAGCTTCAGATCTCGCTCGTCGGTATAGCCGGGCTCCAGCGTGCCACGGTCGATCGAGTCGAGCATGACCTGCTCTTTGTGCTGCAGCCGCTCGTAGATGTTGCGGTCGAGAGACCACGGCCCACCATGACGTTCGTACACAGCGCGCAGATAGTGGTACTGCGTGTACTGCCCTTGCGACAGGCCCAAGCGGTGAATGCGATCCTTGGACTGCAGCAAGTGCACCAGGTTGTAGCTGCACTCAAAATAGACGGCGTCGTGGCACACGCTGTGGAGCGAGACCGACTCGGCCAGTGTGTGCGGGTTGGTGACCAGCACGCTCGTCTCCCCCGCCTTAAACGAATCGATGACGCGGGCACGCGTGGGCATATCGGTGCCACCGCTAATGGCACGGGCCGTAATGCCACGCTCGTGCAGCTCGTGCACCACGTTGCGAATACTGCGCTTAAAGATGCACCATACGATGACCGATTTGCCCTGGGCTACCAGGGACTCGACCAAATCCAGGCAAGCGCTCATCTTGGCCGTGGGCCGGTCATCCACCTGCAGACCTTCCAGCGCTTTGCCCGCACCCGTCTGCACCTCGCCGTCAAACAGGTCGGCATAGTCGCCGGCACTCAGGTCCTCGGCCAGCATGCGCGGATCGGACGAAAGCTGCAGCAGGCGAATAATCATCTCGAACGGCTCGCCCGAAAGCGTGCGTAGCACCTTTTGGAACAGTTGCTGCTCCCAGCGTTCCACCGGCACATCGAACAAATGGTCCTCGTTGGCCTGAGGAACGCCCAGCTGGTACTTGTTGGTGCGACAAAAGAACGGCGCGATGGACTCGTTGATATGCTCAACGTCGTCCTCGCTCGTCGACTTGAGCGAATTGGCGCTCAAACCAAAGTACCAGTTGTAATCGCGCGGCCACAAACAATGGAGCAGGTTGTACAGATCCTCAAACGAATTGGGAATCGGCGTACCGGTAAGCGCGATAAAATACGGCGCCGCCGCGGCAATCTGCACCGCACTCGCCGCGCGCTTGCCGCCCACACGCTTCACCTTGTGGACTTCGTCAAACACCACCAGGGCGCGATCGGCCGCAATGCGCGCGACTGCCTCCCCCAGCGCGACCGACTCGTAGTTGAGCAGGATCATGTCGTAGCGCTTGTAGTCGAACAGCAGGGTGCTGTACTTGTCGCGCGTGGAACGACCGCGAAACTCAGGATCGTGAAAGCACAGCGAACGCAGCGGACGAGCGGCGCCAAAGCACGCTGCCCATTCGTCGCGCCACGAGCCAAAGGCGTTTTTGGGCGAAAGCACGATGATGCGGTCGACCAGGTCGCGCTCGCGCAGGTACGCAAACGTGCCCAGGACCGAAGCCGTCTTGCCCGAACCGGGAACGGAAAAGTTGGCGCTGCGGCCCATGGCGCTCATAAAGAACGCGTCCCACAGTTGGCGGTCCTTAAGTGGGCGTTCCATCAGGGCATCTTCTGCCTGGCAAAACTCATCGAAGCGATCGGCCACCGACG
>CABUJL010000126.1 GCA_902491915.1 uncultured Collinsella sp. | reverse complement strand
CGGAATCATGATAATGCTCGCGAACCGCACGATGGCGTTGAGCGCATTCATGATCTCGGAGTTGACCTTTTTGACGTACTTGGCCTCGTTGTTGATCTTTGCCACGTAGTTATCGGCGCCGACATGAATCACGCGGGCGCGCAGCAGGCCCGAGTCGATAAAGCTGCCGCTCATGAGCTCGGAGCCGGGCTGCTTTTTGATAAGATCGCTCTCGCCCGTCAGCAGGCTCTCGTTGACGAGCGCCTCGCCCGACACCACCACGGCGTCGACGGGAATCTGGTCACCGCGCCCCAGGCGAATGATATCGTCGAGCACGATCTGGTCCAGGTCGAGCTCCACCTCGGCGCCGTCGCGCACCGCGATGGCCTTCTTGGAGGTGAGCAGCGTAAGCTTGTCGACCATCCGCTTTGAACGCATGGACTGAATGACGCCAATTGCCGTGTTCAAGAACACCACGAACAAGAACGTCAGGTTTTTAAACGAACCGGTCAGCAACACCAAAATCGCCAAGACCACGTTGATTAAGTTGAACAGCGTGCAGAGGTTCTCGATGATGAGCTCTTTGACTGACTTGGTCTTGAGCTCCATGTTGCGGTTGATCTTACCAGCGACGATGCGCTCCTCGACCTCGGCGGTCGAAAGCCCGCGCTCGATATCCGTTGCTGCCATACCACGTCCCATCACGTCGCGTCGGTATAAGAAAACCGCCCGGACCATGCGAGGTTCGGACGGCCTTGCGTTCGATGGTGCCCCATGTTGGATTCGAACCAACGGCCTTCTGCTCCGGAGGCAGACGCTCTAATCCCCTGAGCTAATAGGGCGAACGGTAGGCATTATACCCAAGTGCGCCACCGGCTAACAAAATAATAGAAAAAGCTTTGCAATTACGTGGGAGACGCGCCGCGACGGCGCGCTTTAGGCGGTAAAAGCGAGTCAGATAGTATAAACTCTCATGCACCATATAATACGGCTCGCGATGCGGGCCGTTTTTGCAAGGGCTATCCATCGAGGTGAGAGGCACACCATGATTGCAATTTTAAAGCAGAGCGTCAGCGACGAGGCCGTAAGCCACATAGTCAGCTGGATCGAGAAAAAAGGACTCAAGACCGACGTTTCGCGCGGCGAGAACGAGACCATCATCGGCCTGGTGGGCGACACGACCAAGATCGACCCGTTCCTGCTCGAGTCCATGGATGTCGTCGAGCGCGTGCAGCGCGTCTCCGAGCCTTTTAAGCGTGCCAACCGCAAGTTCCACCCCGAGGACTCCGTCATCGACTGCGGCCACTGCGTCAAGATCGGCGGCGACCAGTTCCAAGTCATCGCCGGCCCCTGCTCCGTCGAAGGCGAGAACCTCATTCGCATCGCACGCCGCGTAAAGGCCGCCGGCGCCACGATGCTGCGCGGCGGTGCCTACAAGCCCCGCACCTCCCCCTACGCCTACCAGGGTATGGGCCCCGCCGGCCTCGACCTGCTGTGCGAGGCGTCTGCCGAGCTCGACATGCCGATCGTCACCGAGATCATGGACCCGCGCGACGTGCAGGTCTTCTTGGACAAGAAGATTGACGTCATGCAGATCGGCGCCCGCAACGCCCAGAACTTCCCCCTGCTCAAGGAGGTCGGCAAGACCAAGACCCCGATCCTGCTCAAGCGCGGCATGTCCGGCACGATCGACGAGCTGCTTATGGCCGCCGAGTACATCATGAGCGAGGGCAACGACAACGTCATCCTGTGCGAGCGCGGTATCCGCACCTTCGAGACCCGTACCCGCAATACCTTCGACCTCAACGCCGTGCCGGTGCTGCACCACCTGTCGCACCTGCCCGTCGTCGCCGACCCCAGCCACGCCACCGGCTACACCCGCTACGTTGAGCCCATGGCGCTCGCCGCGACCGCCTGCGGTGCCAACGGCCTGGAGATCGAGGTCCACGACGAGCCGAGCCGCGCCTGGTCCGACGGCGCCCAGGCCCTCACCCCCGATCAATTCGACGACACCATGCGCCGCATCCGAGCCATCCGCGAGGTTGTCTGCCAAGAGACCATGGAGTAACCCATGGGTACGGTGAGAAACGCGCGCGTTAACCAGGGCGGCCCCAAGTGCGCCGGTATCGTCGGCCTGGGCCTCATCGGCGGTAGCTTTGCCCGCGGCTATGCACAGGCGGGCGTCCGCGTGCTGGCCTGGGACCCCGATGACGATGTCATGACGGCCGCCAGCATGGGCACTGTCGCCGGAGAGCTCAACGACAAGACACTCGGCGAATGCGACATCATCGTCCTGGCCTGCTACCCCGAGGCCTGCATCGAGTGGCTCGAGGCGCATGCACAGGCACTCGCCGACGCCACCGACACCGACGCCATCATGGGTCCTGTGGTGATCGACACCGTGGGCGTCAAAGGCATCGTGTGCGAGCGCGCCTTTGAGCTTGCCCGCGAGCACGGCTTTTATTTTGTGGGCGCGCACCCCATGGCGGGCACGCAGTACTCGGGCTATGCGCACTCCCGCGCCGACCTGTTCCAGGGCGCGCCGCTCGTGCTCGTGCCGCCCGCGGTGGACGACGCACTTAAGCTGGAACTTCTGGGCCAGGTGCGCGAGATGGTGCGCCCCTTGGGCTTTGGCAAGTTCAGCGTGACGAACGCCGCCGAGCACGACCGCGTCATCGCCTTCACGAGCCAGCTTGCGCACGTGGTGTCCAACGCCTACGTAAAGAGCCCGACCGCCCAGGTCCACCACGGCTTTTCGGCTGGCAGCTACCGCGACCTCACCCGCGTGGCGCACCTCAATCCGCAGATGTGGTCCGAGCTCATGATCGACGACGCCGATGCGCTCGCCTTCGAGATCGACCATCTGATCGTATCGCTCGGCGCCTACAGCCGTGCGCTCAAGGACCGCGACCGGCGCTATCTGGAGAATCTCCTTGCCGAGGGCGACCGCATTAAGCGCGCGCTCGACGACGAGACCTCCCACTAGACCACCTATCACGCCAGGTCGAAAGGACCGAAGCTTATGGCGATTACCATCGATATCGACACCGCACGCCCCTACCAGGTGCATGTTGGCACGTTTTTGCTGGAGCAGGCGGGACCGCTCGTGCGCGCCACTGCCGGCGGTACCAAGGCCGTCATAGTGACGGACACCAACGTGGGCCCACTCTACCAGATGCCCGTCAAGCAGAGCCTGGAGGCGTCAGGCTACGAGGTGAGCATATGCACCTTCGAGGCCGGCGAGGCCCATAAGCGTGCCGAGACCTACGTTGCCATTTTGGAGTTTGTTGCCGAGCACGAGCTTTCGCGCTCCGACGTGATCGTGGCGCTCGGCGGCGGCGTCGTGGGCGACGTGGCCGGCTTTGTGGCCGCCACCTACATGCGCGGCTGCAAGTTTGTGCAGATCCCCACGAGTCTGCTCGCCATGGTGGACTCGTCGGTGGGCGGCAAGACGGCCATCGACCTGGCCGCCGGCAAAAATCTCGCCGGAGCCTTTTGGCAGCCGAGCGTGGTTATCGCCGACGTAGGGTGCCTGGCCACCCTCACGCCCGAGCAGTTCGCCGACGGCTGCGGCGAGGTCGTCAAGCACGCCGTGATTGCCGATCCGGAGCTCTTCGATGAGCTCGAGAAGACCCCGCTCACGCTGGAGTTGCTTAACCAGGACGTGGCCCGCGTGGCGCTCATCATTGCCCGCAATATCGACATCAAGCGCGCCGTGGTCGTTGCCGACGAACGCGAGACCAACCAGCGCAAGCTCCTCAACTTTGGACACAGCGCCGGACATGCCGTCGAGGCCTGCGAGCACTTTGAGCTAGGACACGGCAACTGCGTGTCGATCGGCATGGGTATCATCACGCGTGCCGCGGCCCTGCACGGCATTTGCGACGCCGAGCTGCCCGGTCGCATCGAAGAGCTCTGCGCGCGCCACGGTCTCAAGACCCGCTGCGAGCTTTGCGCTGACGCCGTCTTTACCGAGGCGCTGCACGACAAAAAACGCGCCGGTGACACTATCGACCTGGTGATTCCGCACGGCATTGGCCGCTGCAGCATCGACCGCACGCCGCTTTCAACCTTCCATGAATTAATTGCCGAGGGCCTCGGCCAGAAGGGAGACGCATCAGCATGCTAGCCCGCATCACCCCCTCCCCGCTCAAGGGCACCGTTCCCGCTATCGCATCCAAGTCGATGGCGCATCGTCTCATCATCTGTGCCGCACTCGCCAACGGCGAGACGCACGTCACTTGCAACACCACCTGCGCCGATATCGAGGCCACGGTGCGCTGCCTCACGGCGTTGGGCGCCCGCATCGAAACCGTCGAGGATGGCTTCCAGGTCCATCCCACCATGAAGAGTATTGAGTTTGGCCTGCTCAAGGCACTTGCGGGCGGCACGCTCGACTGCGGCGAGAGCGGCTCCACGCTCCGCTTTATGCTGCCCGTCGCCTGCGCGCTGGGAGCAGAGGCAACCTTTGTAGGCCAGGGCCGCCTGGGCGCACGCCCCCTCTCCCCGCTCTCCGACGAGATCATAGCCGCCGGCTGCGACCTGCAGGGCCTGGGCGGTTTTCCGCTCAAGACAAGCGGCCGCATGCGCCCGGGCACCTTTATCCTGCCGGGTAACGTGAGCTCGCAGTACATCTCCGGCCTGCTGCTGGCATCCCCGCTTCTGGCCCAGCCCTCCTGCGTGCAGGTGACCGGCCTCATCGAGAGCCGCCCCTATATCAACCTGACCATCCAGGCCATGAAGGCCTTCGGCGTCGAGGTCAACGTCGAGCGTATCCCCGCCAAGGACGGCGAGCCCGAGATCACGAACTTCCGCGTGAACAGCGGCTCGTACCGCACGCCTGGCAACGTGGCTGTCGAGGGCGATTGGTCCAACGCCGCCTTTTGGCTGTGCGCCGGCGCCATCGGCTCCGATCCCATCACCGTCGAGG
>CABUJL010000125.1 GCA_902491915.1 uncultured Collinsella sp. | reverse complement strand
TAAAGCGCCGAGAGAAACAGTGACCCGCTTGCGATGGCGATGCCGTAGCCCGCCGCGCACAGGGGCGGCATGAGCGCGGTCGCCACGGCCACGCCGGCGATGAGCGTGGCGGGTTCCTGGTCGCGCGAGTTGCCCAGCCCGCCTGCAAAGCCGCCTGCGAGTGCGACGGTAAGGTCCCAGACGGTGGGTGTAGAGTTGTCGATGATGGCGGCCGTGGTGGTGCCAAGGGGCGAGAGCTTAAAGTACAGCGTGGACGTGACCAGGCAAAAGGCCATCTGCAGCGCAAGGCTGGCGACGGCCTCGACGGTAATCTCGCGGTCGAGCGTGGCGATGCCGTATGCCATGGCAAGGACCGAGCCCATGAGCGGGCAGATGAGCATGGCGCCCACGATGGCGATGTCCGAATCGATATCGAGGCCGATGCTCGCGATCAGCATGGCGATGATGAGGATGCATAGGTGGGAGCCAGTCAGACGCGCCCCGTTTACAAAACGCTTGCGGATCACGTGATAGGGCGCGCGTCCCTCGCGAATGTTGAACGCGCGCTTTAAAAAGCGACCAGCCTGCTCGGCAGCCTCACTATGAGCAGGGCGGATGCCGTGGCGCCGGTGATGGCGTTCGCGTAGTCGCTTGATCTGTTGTTTGTCGAGTTCCATGTCCACCTCGTTCCAGCGCGGTCCGCGCAACGCGCCCGTTGTCCTAACTCTACACCGTGGCGGGCGGGGTGTCTGTTGGATGCGGAATCCGATGGGGCAGATGACGCGGGGGCAAATGCAAATCATAGGCTCAATTCGATCCCGCAAGAATATGATGCACCAGCTCCTACATATGTGACGAAATTGTGAAGCACGAGAGCGTGAATTTCAAAAAATACGCTGGTCGCCAATGTTGCGCAACAGAATTCAAAAATCGACAGCTACCGTTTGATACGTATGGATACATCCGTGTCAAAGGGAGAAAGCCATGGCAAACTACAGTCCACAACACTTTGAGCCTCGGGCCAAGGCCGTCAACGTCAAGGGCGTTGCTAACCGCGCCGTCGCAACCGTTTTGACGGCGGGCCTCATCGCTCAGCCGCTCATGTCGCCGCTGGCGGCAATCGCCGCACCGTCGACCGATAACGGCGATTCTGTTCAGGGGGGGGTGTTCCTATAGTTTTGTCAACTGGGCAATGCTGTTTTCGAGATTGAATCGCGACATGCTAACGCCAGGCCTTTCGGCCGATGGGCTCCAATCTGTTCGGAGCGCTTCGACTAGGCGGCGTAGGGCACCCTGTCCCGCATGATCGCGTAGATGACCTTCAGCCTCTTTCGTGCCAGCGCCTTGAGCGCCTTGCCGTGCGGCATGCCCCGCTCTCGGCACCTAGCGTAGTAATCGCCCCATCTTCCCTCTGTCCGGGTAAGGCAGTTGCACGAGAATATGAGCAGGTTCTTCAGCCTCTTGTTGCCTTGGCGCGATGCCGTCACCGAGGAGATCGAGGTCCCCGACTGGCGGTTGCGCGGCGTCAGGCCGCAGTACGACGCGAGCCTGTCGTGGCTTGGGAAGTCTTCGATATCTATGGAGATCGCGAGCTCGGAAGCGGTTTTGGGGCCGATCCCCGGCACCGTCAGGAGGCATCGGTAGGTATCGTCGCCCTCGAGGAGGGCGGATATCTCCGCCGTGATCACATCGATCTCCGCCGAGTACTCGGAGATCCTGCGCGCGGGCAGCCTCACCGCCCGGTCCTCGGCGGCGATGGCCGCCGCGTCCGGCCTTGTCGAGGAGGCCGTCGAGCGGACGAGGGCCTCGATCTTGCCGCGCGCCGCCCCGCGCGTGAGCGCCGCCGCCCTGCGGGGCCCGGCGTCGGCCACCGACCAGGCCCCGCCGAGGGATGCCATGAGCCTCAGCTGGGGACCGTCGGACAGGTCGACCAACGCCTCGAAGGCGGGGCACGATTCCAGCAGGATGCTGCGCAGCCGGTTCTTGCTCCTGGTGTTTTCGCAGGTCAGGAAGTTTCTCTGGGCGGCCAGCGCCCTCGCCGCCGCGACCGTCGGGCCCGGATCCCCGACCGGCAGGAGTGCGTCGGGGATGCCCAGCGCCGTCTTCGCGATGACCATTGCGTCCCGCTCGTCGGTCTTGGCGTCGCCGGCGAAGAGCCTGGCGGCCCCGTGCGCCGCGAGTCCCGGCAGGTACGCCGCCGACATCCCGGCCGCCCTGGCGCGGGCGAGCGCGAGGGCGCCTATGTTGCGCGACTGGTCGACGACCACGAGCGCATCGGGGAAGCGGCCGAACAGCGAGTCCAGGTCGTCCTCCCTGTTCGCGACGGGGGTGCTCAACAGCACCTCGCCATCTCGAGTCGCGACGCATGCCCAGTGGGACGATTTCCCGACATCGAGCCCGATGACGGCTTCCGGCATTCTAATTGGTGCCACGGTGGTATCCTCCAATCGGTAGGCCGATCGGAACCCCTCCCTGCGACACCCACATTACCTGGCCGTGGCGCTTGCGCCCGGCAGTTTCCTATCAGTCGTCCGGAGCGGCGAGCGCCCCCGGTGGCAACACCCCCCGGGCCCTCTACGGGGCAGGGGCAGACGGCCATCCGGAGGCGCCCGATCGGCGGCCCCTCGGGGCTTGCCCGTATCGTAGGCAATGCGCCGAATGCTCGCCATCGAAATTTATCGGTGGCCCACTTCAGACTGTAATGGGTAGTTCTGTAGAGAATACCGTTGCCGCCGGTAACCAAGCGGTCGTAAAGACGGCTGCCCAGCTGGCCGAGGAGTCGGCAAAGCAGCTCAAGGACGCTCAGGCCGCCTACGATGCCGCCCAGAAGAAGGCCGGCGCGGCGGGCCAGTCTCAAAAGCAGGCGCAGCAGCAAAAGAATCAGGCCTCGCAGGCCGTGACCGATAACGCCGCCGAGCAGAACGAGGCCGAGGTAGCCGCGCTTCAGGAGAAGATTGACGAGCTTAAAGCGGCCGTCGACAAGGCAGAGCAGCAGCAGAAGAAGCTGGGCGACCTGAACGATCAGCTCGAACAGGCCAACAAGAGTGTCGAGGATAAGACCCAGGCGCTCAAGGACGCCAAGGCAAAGCAGGATGAGGCCAAGAAGGCCCTCGATGATGCCCAGGCCAAGCTCGAGGCCATGGGTATGGACGAGTACGAGGCCGCCAAGAAGGCCGTCGAGGACGCGCGGGCAAAGCTCGATGACGCCAATAAGGCCGTTGCTACTGCACAGGCCAATCTGGACCAGGCCAAGGCCGCCGAGGCGAGTGCTCAGCAGGAAAAGAAGGACACTGAGGCCGCTCTGACTTCCGCCCAGGCCAAGAAGCAGGAGACTGCCGCTGCTCTCGCAGCCGCAACCACCGCGCGCGATAACGCCCAGCAGAAGTTCAACCAGGCGCAGGCCGCGCTCGATGCTGCCGTCTCGGGTACGGGTGTCGACCTGAGTGCGCTTGAGGCCGCCAAGAACGCTGCTGCTGGTGAGCTCAAGACCGCGCAGGCGGAGCTCAATGCCGCGACGGATGCCGACGCCACCGCACAGACAAATCTGCAGGCCGCCCAGGCTGCCGTCGCTGCCGCGCAGGAGAAGGTCAACGCCGCCAACGCTGCTGTGGCATCTGCCCAGTCTGCATACGATGCGGCAAACAAGGAGTACAAGGACGCGGCCAGTAAGCGTGACGCCGCGAAGACGGCATACGAGCAGGCCCAGCAGACCGAGGCCGACAAGAAGGCGGAGTACGACCGTCTCGTCGAGGTTTGCCAGCAGAAGCGTAGCGAGTGGGAGACGGCATGTGCTGAATCCACTACCGCCGAAAACGCTTACGATGCCGCAAACGCCGAGGTCGATAAGCTCAACCAGCAGATTGCCGACCTCAAGTCGCACATGACCGTAGACCAGGATGTCATCAACCAGGGTATGTTCGGCTTCATGAACTACATCATCGGCGGCAGCCAGTTCACGGCCACGCAGAAAAAGAACGCCCAGGATGCCGTATCGACGCTGACCGGCGCCGATGACAAGGCCGAATGGTATGACCAGTACGTCGATCAGGACATGTCGCGCGACACCAACCCGCTTTCCTTGGAGCAGATGCGCAACGCCTTGACATATCTCGACACCCAGAACAACCTCCGCAAGGCGAACGGTCAGTCGGCGCTCAGCGTCAGCCTCCGCATGACTGCGGCAGCCGCCCTTAATGTGTCATATTCATCGAACATCTGGGGACACTCGGGCTGCTACTGGGATAACGGTGAAAATCTTGCCGGCGGTGGCGGTGCATATACCGGCGGCGAGACTGAGGATACCCTCGGCTGGCCATATACCGGCCTCTACACCCAGGAGAAAGAGGCATTCGATAAGTACGTCGAGAAGAATAGTGACCTTGGAAACCATCGATATGATTCCTATTATATCTACCAGCACTACAGCAGCATTTACCATGAGTGCGGGCACTATCTCAACATCATCGATGCAGGTACGAAGGCTATCGGCATCGCAACCGGTAGCGGTAAGAACACCGATTCCGAGGTAACCATCTTCGATTACAGCGATTATGACAGTCAGGCTGATTTTACTGTCTCTGAGTTCAAGAAGCTCCTGAACGACTACATCGATTCCGCCTACAATGCAGGCGGCACGCAGGAGCAGAAAGAGCAGCTGAAACAGCTTCAGAATAAGCTGGCGGAGGCTCAGAAGAACTTCGGTACTACCAAGGAAGATTACTTCGCAGCGGTAAATAAGCAGGATGCGGCGCATGACGCCTATACCGCGGCCGACACGAACATGAACACCGCCAAGGGCGAGTATGAGAAGGCTAAGTCCGGTACCGCCGCCGCGAAGACGGCATACGACGCCGCGAAGGACGCACTCGGCGGAATCGACATCGAGTCCCTCAAGCAGAACCTCGATGCCGCCAAGGCCGAGGCCGCTACTGCCCAGGCGGCTCTCG
>CABUJL010000124.1 GCA_902491915.1 uncultured Collinsella sp. | reverse complement strand
TCGTGGTGTTCCCCAAGACCTACAAGGAGGCCGAGGGGTATCTGTACGGCGAGGTCGATCCCGAGACCGGCGCGCAGCTGTCCGACGCGTTTGTGCGCATTAAGGGCAAGCTCGAGCGCTCGGACCGCGGCGACCAGATCATCGCGCAGGAGATTGTGCCGCTGGAGCTTAGCGAGGAGAAAAACAAGCCCAAGGTCTTTGAGGTCATGGTGCCCAACAGCCGCTTTAGCCAGGGCAATATGGCGCGCCTGGCCACGGTGCTCACCACCAACCCGGGCGGCGACCGCGTGGAGATCTTTATTGAGCAAGTCGACGGGCGCGTGCTGCGCGCTGAGGTGCCGGCCAAGGTCAATGCACGCTCGATTCCGCTGCTGGCAGAGGCAAAGGCCATCGTCGGCAACCAAGGCCGCGTGACGGTTATCTAGGATGCCTTTGCCGGGGTAGCTAATTTGGGACGGGGCTATTTTAGCTACCCTTTGGCTGATGGCGAATGAGTCGGGGTCGGAATACATCTCAACCGACATATGGGGGGTAGCTAAAATAGCCCCGTCCCAAATTAGCTACCCCGGGTGAGATTGGAGGAAGTGATGGCGCAGGGGACGTTTGTGCAGGCGCTTCGCAAAGAGGCGGCGTTGAGCGGAACCTTTATGAAGGGGTGTTCGCTCATGCTCAACGGCGCCGTTCTGTCGATCGAGGACAGCGGCTCGCGCTTCTCCAAAAACGTGACGGTTGAGGGCTCGGTGCGCGGCTCGCGCGGCGACCTGTACAAGACGCACGTGGCGCTTGACATGGACGAGCACGAGGTGATCGACTACGACTGCGATTGCCCCGCTGCCTATCGCTACCCCGGCATGTGCAAGCACGCCATCGCCACGGCGCTGGCGTACCTGGACGCCAGCGGTGCCGAGCCCGTCGAAGGTTTGCGCACGCCGGTCCGCACGTTTGCGGCTCAGCCCAAACAGTCCGCGCGTCCCGCGCCTACAACGCCCACGGTCAACCCCAACTTTCCCTTCCCAGCACCTGTCCCCACGAGTCCCAGCCTCATGGCGGCGCTCTCCGATCTTTCGAACGCGCGCATGGATGAGCTGGCGAGCATGCGCCGCAAGCTTGCCGGTGCCGTTGGTCCCGACGCCCCCAAAGCGGCGTTGGAGCCCTCGCTGGTGCCGTACTACAATCCGCTGTTTGCCGATCGCTTTAACTGGGCGCTCGAGTTTCGCATTCGCTGCGGTTCGGTGTCCTACGTGGTCAAGGATATCGACGGCATGGCCGATGCCTACGTGCGCGGCGGCACCTTCTCGTACGGCAAGAAGCTCACGTTTGTCCATACGCCCGAAGCCTTCGAAGATGTGTCGACAAAGCTGCTCAGCCTTGTCTTGACGACAGTTGCCTATCTCGATGACATCACAAGCTCGCGTTCGGCGTCGTACGACTTTGCCCGCAGCGGTTTTGTCGCCGAGCGTCAGTTGCCGCTGTCCGAGCATAGCATCGTATATGTGCTGGACCTGCTGCGCGGCCAGACCATCTCTTTTGAGCCCGCCTGGTCGCGGGGGACGACGACGCATCGCACCTATGACGTGGCGGTTGAGCTGTCTCCGCAAGGGGAGGACGAGGCGTCCGCTAAGCGCCCACCGCTCCTTGCCGCCAAAATCGCGCCGGCGGCTGGTGGTAGCTACGATCTGCGCCTGCCGGCCGATGCATACTGCTTTGCTTCGGGCGACGTAGCTTATCTGGTCGACCCCCGCCGTGCGCGCCGCACCGATGTGGCGTTTGCCCAGCATGCGGCGCCGTTCCTATCGCGCTTGCTGCCCTGTCGCACGCCAGTCCATATCGCTGCCGACCAGGTGGGGGAGTTCTGTCGTATGGCTCTGCCCATTTTGCGCGACTATACCGACCTTACCGCGCCCGCTGCGCTCGATACCGCGGCGCCCGAGCCGAGCTTTGCTATGGCAATCGGCGTCGACGATGGGCTCGTGACCTGCAAAATTACGGTTACCTACGGCGACTGGTCGGCAGACCTCTTTAGTCTGGGTGCTCCGGGCAGCCCCTTCGAAGAGCAGCGCCCGGGCGTGCCGCCCCGCGACGAGGTGGCAGAGTTTCGCGTTATGGATACGGCGGCCCTGTATTTCGACTTTTACGAGGGCGGTCTGGCGTTTGAGGAACGCGATGACGAGAGCTTGTTCTGCCTGCTGACCGAGGGCCTGTCTGCCCTGTCCGAGTTGGGTGAGGTTATGCTCAGCGACCGTCTGCGCCAGATTTCGGTCCGTCCCGCGCCCAAGCTTTCGGTGCGTGCGACCGTCAAGAGCAACCTGCTCGATGTTGAATTGGGCGCGAGCGGTCTTTCGGCGGCCGACCTTGCCATCTATCTGGACTCGTACAAGCGCCACCAGACGTTTGCGCGCCTTACGTCCGGCGACATCATTCGCCTGGACGAGGGCGCCCGCGCCGCGTTTGGCCTTGCCGAGGACCTGGGTGTCGATGCTGTCGACCTGCTCGACGGCGTGTCGCTCCCCGCGTCGAGTACCCTGTTCGTCGATAGCATGCTTGCGCGCACGCCGGCGCTTGAGGCCGATCGCGACGCTGCGTTCCGCCGTACCGTCGAGCGTCTGGACACGCTCGGCAAGATGGACTTTACGGTGCCGGTCTCGCTCAAGGCCACACTGCGCGGCTATCAGGTCGACGGCTACCAGTGGCTCGGCTCGCTCGAACACCTGGGCCTTGGCGGCATCCTGGCCGACGACATGGGCCTGGGCAAAACGCTCCAGATGATCGCGCATATCCTGGCGCGCGTGGAGGCGGGGGACACCAAGCCCACGCTCGTGGTATGCCCGGCCTCACTCGTGTACAACTGGACTGCCGAGCTGGAGCGCTTTGCGCCCTCGCTCGATGTGTGCGCCATCGTGGGCGCCAAGGCGCAGCGTCGCGTACAGATTGCCGGCGTGGCCGAGCATAACGTGGTCGTGACGTCGTATGACCTTATGCGGCGCGATATCGACGAGTACGCCGAGCAGGACTTTGCCCGTGCGGTGCTCGATGAGGCCCAGTACATTAAAAACCCGCTCACCCAGGTGGCGCGCGCCGCAAAGCGCTTGCCTGCCGGCGTGCGCTTTGCCCTGACGGGCACGCCCATCGAAAACCGCCTATCCGAGCTCTGGAGCATCTTCGACTTTTTAATGCCGGGCCTGCTCGGCACGCGTGAATCGTTTGCAAAGCGCTTCGAAAGCCCGGTCGAGCATGCCGAGGGCGACAGTGCCGCTCGCCTGCAAGCGCTCGTGTCGCCGTTTGTGCTGCGCCGTGTCAAGGAAGACGTGGTGGCCGACCTGCCCGAGAAGATCGAGGATACGGTCATGGCGCAGCTCACCGGCGAGCAGCGCAAGCTCTACCTGGCCAACCAGGACCGTATCGCCCAACAGGTGCAGCACCGCGAGTCATCCGAGTTTAAGAAAGACAAGCTCAAGGTGCTCGCCGAGCTCACCAAGCTGCGCCAGATCTGCTGCGACCCGCGTCTACACTACGAGGATTACAAGGCGGGGAGCGCCAAACTCGATACGTGCATGGAGCTCGTGCACGGCGCCCACGACGGCGGACATCGCATCCTGTTGTTCAGCCAGTTTACGGGTATGCTCGATATCATCGGTAAGCGCTTGGCCAAGGAGGACATCGTCTTCCTTAAGCTCACGGGCGCTTCGTCTAAGGAGAGCCGCGCCAAGATGGTCGCGCAGTTCCAAGCGGGCGAGGTTCCGGTCTTTTTGATTTCGCTTAAGGCGGGCGGCGTGGGCCTTAACCTGACGGCTGCCGACGTGGTCATCCACTACGACCCGTGGTGGAACGTGGCGGCGCAGGACCAAGCGACTGACCGTGCACACCGTATTGGCCAGCAACATACCGTGACCGTGTACAAGCTCATCGCCAAGGACACGATCGAGGAGCGCATTATGCAGATGCAGGAGTCCAAGCGCGATCTGGTCAACAGCGTGCTCGGCGGCGACGGCATCTCGTCGGCACTGTTCACGCGCGAGGATGTCCTGGCGCTGCTCGGCGGCGACGGGCGCTAGCCGCGCGCGGGGTGGGACTGCTGGAGTGGGCAGGACGGTCGACGCATTTTGGCCCGACCGCTTGCCTGATCCGTTATGTGTTCATTTGCAATGCCGTGGATGGTTTGTCTGCCTTTGGGCATAAGAACCATCAAGAACATTGGCACATCAGCAAAGGAGAACATCATGGCGAAATTCTTTAAGGACCCCGACGGTAAGCTCATCGCTGCCCTTGGCGACGGCGTTGCGACCCCTGCCGGTTGCACGGAGCTGACCGCAAACACTGAGGACGCGGCGCATGAGAAGCACGTGCCTGTTGTCGAGACCGAGCGCGACGGTCACGTGATTCGCGCCCGCGTTGGCTCGGTCGAGCACCCCAGCCTGCCCGAGCACTACATTGAGTGGATCGCCCTTGAGGCCGAGGGCCGCTTAGAGGTCCATTACCTTGAGCCCGGCATTAAACCCGCGACGTTTTTCGCGGGCGGCTCCAAGACCGGTACCGTCTATGCCTATTGCAACCTGCACGGGCTGTGGTCCGCGACATTCTAGGAGCGCGCCCCCGCTCGGGGTATCATAGCTAGCATATGCACATGCAAGCGCCGGCTGCATTATGCGGTCGGCGCTTTTACTACGATTTCGATGGTTTACGACGGAAAGGGCTGAGCCATGAAGCTCGCGCTTGCACAGATCGATATGCGCCTTGGGGATGTTGAGGGCATTTGCGGCCGCATCGAGGACCAGGCTCGTCTGGCCCACGAGCGCGGGGCGCGCGTGCTGTGCGTTCCGGCTCCGCTCTTTATGGGCGCCATGCCCGGTGGCCTGGTGAGCGCTGCCGACTTTGAGCATGACGTGCTTGCCGGTTTGACTGGTGTCGCCGAGCGTATCCAGGAGCTTGACATGATCTGCATCGTGCCCGCGGCGGTTTCGTTTGAGGGCCAACCGCTGCTCGACTACATGATGCTCAAGGACGGTCATGTGGTGCCGGCGCGTTCGAGCATTGCCCTGCAGCGTGGCGAGAACAACGA
>CABUJL010000123.1 GCA_902491915.1 uncultured Collinsella sp. | reverse complement strand
CAGCTGCTCGTCGCGGACGTGACCGATGGTGGCGCCGTGGTTGCCGGCGACGTCGTCCTCGTCGCAGAGAATGACGGGAACGGTCTTGTTGTCGACGCCCTTGTTGGCCAAAAGCACCGTCTCGCGCTCGGTGCCGGCTGCACCCTTGCAGCCGTGCACGAGGTCGATGGTGCCGCGGTAGACCTTCTTGGACGTACCGGTCAGCACGCCGTTGGCGTCGATCTCGCACTCGGTCTTGCGACCGCGGTGGCGCAGCTCGTAGTTAAAGTCGCGCACCTGCTCGCGGGCGCCCAGGTAGTCAGTATCGATGGTGACCTTGGCGGTATCGCCCAGCAGGTCGCCGGCAAGGCCGGTGGCGCTGGCGCCGGCACCCAGGACGGTGTGCTGCACGTTGACGCGCGCGCCCTTGTCCAGGAACAGGCCGGTGTCGTCGAGCGCGATCCAGCTATCGTCGAGCGTCTGCGTGCAGGTCACGTTGACGGTGGCGTACTCGTGGGCACACACGCGTAGCACGGAGCCCACGACGCCTTGGCCGGCAGCGGGGGAGTCCAGGGCTATGCGCAGGTCGAGCGTTGCCTGCGGACGGGCGACGACATCGATGGCGGCGATGGCCGCGGCAGTGTCGACGCCACTCACGTGCACGGTAACCGTGGCGTGCTGGTATGCGGGCACATCGATGACGATGCGCTTGGTGGCGTGGTCGGCCAAGTAGGTGTAGGCAGCCTCGCCCATGCCGGTCTCGAAGGCTTCAGCAGGGGAGAGCTCCTCCTCGAGCTTGATGCCACCGGCCTGGTAGACAGAGGTGGCGGGCACGTCAAGCTCGGTCTCGGGCGTGATGCGGGCGCGGTCGGCGGCATCGCCAGGGGCGGAGGCGCGGCGCTCGGGGAAGCGCTCGGCCATGGCGTCCATGGCGGCGTCGAACGCGTCTGCCACGCCAGCAAACTGCTCTTCCAAGCCCTCAACCTCAATGGTCTCGGCGGGAGCGGCGGCAAGCTCGTCAGAGAGCTCGAGCTTGGTCTGGTTCATCTTGAGCCAACCCCAAGTGGCAGCCGGCATCGCATTGACCTGCTCAAGGGTGGTAGCAGCGGTGTTCGTGGTCTGTTCCATTATCCGATCGCTCCTTCCATCTCGAGCTTGATCAGGTTGTTCATCTCGACGGCGTACTCAAGCGGTAGCTCCTTGGAGACCGGGTTGGCAAAGCCGTTGACGATCATGGTGCGAGCCTCTTCCTCCGGGATACCGCGGCTCATCAGGTAGAATACCTTGTCGTCGCCGATACGTCCGATGGTGGCCTCGTGGCCGATGTCGACGTTCTTGGCGCGGATGTCCATGGCCGGGATGGTGTCGGAGCGGCTCTGGTCGTCGAGCATCAGTGACTGGCAGCTCACGGTTGCCTTGGAGCCCTCGGCCTTGGGCGTGGCAACGATAGAGCTGCGGAACGTCTGGATGCCGCCGCTCTTGGAGATGCCCTTGGTCTCGACGGTTGCCGAGGTCTCGGGCGCGTTGAGCACGACCTTGCAGCCGGTGTCGAGGTTCTGCCCGGCGCCGGCAAAGGTGATGCCTGTAAAGCTCGAGCGGGCGCGACGGCCGTTGAGGGGTAGAGGTAGCCCACGTGGCTACCGAAGGAGCCGCTGATCCACTCGATGTCGCCGTCCTCGTCCACGCGCGCACGCTTGGTGTTGAGGTTGTACATGTTCTTGGACCAGTTCTCGATGGTCGAGTAGCGCAGGTGCGCACGCTTGCCCACAAAGAGCTCGACGGCGCCGGCGTGGAGGTTGGCTACGTTGTACTTGGGCGCGGAGCAACCCTCGATAAAGTGCAGGTCGGCGTCGTCCTCGACGATGATGAGCGTGTGCTCAAACTGGCCGGCGCCCTTGGCGTTAAGACGGAAGTAGCTCTGCAGCGGGAAGTCGAGCTTGGTGCCCTTGGGCACGTAGACAAACGAGCCGCCCGACCATACGGCGCCGTGCAGGGCCGCAAACTTGTGGTCGGTGGGCGGGATGAGCGTCATAAACTTCTCGTGGATGAGCGGTTCCCACTGCGGGTCGTGCAGGGCCTCCTCGATGCCGGAATAGACGATGCCCATCTTAGACGCTGTGTCCTGCATATTGTGGTAGACCAGCTCGGAGTCGTACTGCGCGCCGACGCCTGCCAGGTAGCTACGCTCGGCCTCGGGGATGCCCAGGCGCTCAAAGGTATTCTTGATGTCGTCGGGCACCGACTCCCAGTCGTGCTTTTGATCGGTGTTGGGTTTGACGTAGGTGACGATGTTGTCCATGTCCAGGCCCTCGATGGAGGGACCCCACGTCGGGTCGGGAAAACGATTAAAAATCTCGAGGGACTTGAGGCGCAGGTCGAGCATCCACTGCGGCTCGTCCTTTTTGGCGCTGATCTCGCGCACGATGTCGGGCGTGATGCCGGCGTCGAGGCGCTCGAATCCCTCCTCGCCATAGGTGAAGTCGTAGAGGCTGCGGTCGATGTCCGCGACCTCGGTGCGGTTCTTGGTCATTGCGTCGCCCCTTTACGCCTGCTGCTCGGCAGCGGCAGACTCGGCCTGGGCGCGCTGCTCGGCGGCCTCGCGCTCGAAGGTCTCAAAGCCGTTCTTGTCGATCCAGGGGATGAGCGAAGCGTCGTCCTCGCGCACGATGTGGCCCTTGACCATAACGTGGACGCGGTCGACATTCAGGTGCTCCAAGATGCGTGTGTTGTGCGTGATGATGAGCATGGAGCCGTCGCAGCTCTTGCGGTACGCGTCCATGCCGTGGCTGACGGTGGACAGGGCGTCGACGTCCAAGCCGGAGTCGGTTTCGTCCAGGATGGCGAGTTTGGGCTGCAGCAGCAGAAGTTGGAGCATTTCGACCTTCTTCTTCTCGCCGCCCGAGAAGCCCACGCCCAGCTCGCGGTTGAGGTAGGCGGTATCCATGTTGAGCTCGGCCGCGAGCTCCTTCACGCGACGGCGGAACTCCTTGCCCTTCATCTCCAGGCCGGGGCGGCCGGCGATGCTGGCGCGCAAAAAGCTCGACAGCGGCACGCCCGGAATCTCGACCGGGGCCTGGAAGCTCAGGAACAGGCCGGCGCGCGAGCGCTTGTCGGTGGTGAGCTCGGTGATGTCCTGGCCGTCAAAGACGATGCGGCCGTTGTTGACCGTGTAAACGGGGTCGCCCATGACCAGGTGGCCGAGGGTGGACTTGCCGGCGCCGTTGGGTCCCATCAGAACGTGGGTCTCGCCGACGGCGACGTTGAGGTTGACGTTGTGGAGGATGGTCTTTTCGTCCACGGAGGCGGTCAGACCTTCGATGGAAAGCAGCGGATTTGCGCTCATGCTGTCCCTCTCTGTATATGGTGTACTCATAGGTGTACTAAACCCTAGGAATCTTCTCGGAATAAAGTTACTATGGGTTCGGCGTTAGTCAAGGGAAAACCCGACTAATCCACTCGACTTTTCAAATTCTGGGACAAAATAACCTGTTGTGTTTGTCCCATTTACTTAAGATTTGGGACAAACAAACCTGGTTATGTTGTCCCAGATGCGATGAGAGGGTAGGTATGCTCATTTCTTCTAAGGGCCGCTATGCCCTCCGTCTGATGATCTATATCGCAGCGCTTGGTGACGCCGAGGGCAAGATTGCCCTTCGCGAGGTCGCTGACCGCGAGCATATTTCACAAAAGTATTTGGAGCAGCTGGTTCGTCCGCTCATGAAGGCGGGCCTGCTTAGGAGCGTGCGCGGTAAGGGCGGCGGCTACATGATGGCGAAGGACCCGGCCGAGGTGCGCGCCGGCGACATCCTGCGTGCCGTCGAGGGCAGCACGGCTCCGGTGGCGTGCGATGGCATCGACAACAGCTGCACCCGCAGCGATTTGTGCTCGACCGTCAAGTTCTGGCGCGGTTTGGACGACGTGATCGAAAAGTACGTCGACGGCGTGACGTTGGCCGACCTGGCCGCCGTCCCCGAAATCAACTTTGACATTAAGCTGTAGGGGTGCAAATGGCATCTCTCGACAAGGTGTACAAGCAAATCGAAGTTTTTGCTCGGGAATGTGACGCCGAGAAGGTCGTGTTGTTTGGTTCTCGTGCTCGAGGCGACAACTTGCCCAAGAGCGATATTGACATCGCCGTAGCAGGTTGCCGGGATTTCGGCCGTTTCTCATATTTGATCGAGGAACATCTTGATACTCTTTTAGATGTAGATGTCGTCAATCTCGACGAGTCCCTCTCGCAGCAATTGCTCGATGAGATTGCCAGGGATGGTGTGATTCTGTATGAAAAAATATGAGAACTTTGTTAGCGCCTTGGCGAATCTTGAGGATGCGCCCAATCAGGATCTCAACAATGATTTTGTTCAGAGTGGATTGATTAATAAGTTCAATCTTCAATTTGAACTGAGCTGGAAGCTCCTTAAGCGTCTGCTCGAGTATGAGGGCGCCACGCTTGCCGCGTCGGGGTCTCCTCGTACCATCGTGAAGGAGTCGTACCGATTCTACGACTTTATTGATGAGGCGGCCTGGCTAGACATGCTCAGAGACCGCAATACGAACGTCCATATCTACGACAACAAGCTCGCTCAAGATTTGATTCAGCGCATCTTGAACGTCTATATCCCCGCTTTCTGTCAGTTGAGGGACGGGCTGATGGAGCGATACGGCGAGCTTCTGATGGCGCCCGACGACCAGTTTGTTTAATTCCTTAAGATTTCGCGGAGGGTTGTTGCCGTTTACCGAGGGGTTGTTGTGCAACAACGGGCGAGCTGCAATACTTATTTTTATCTTTGCAAACTGAACTTTAACTACACCAATGCAGGGAGGATCTTATGCAGCCCAAGCATTCTGCTATTGTCGCGGGCCTGACGTTGGCGCTTTCGTTTGGCGCCGTTTCCGCGCCGGCACCCGCCGCTGCCGAGGAGCCCACGCCGGGCGTTGCCTCGGATGCCACCGATATCGATAAGGGTCTCTACACCCAGCAGTCCTTCTCAGGCGTGCTGAGGTCGGTCCAGGGCGTTTCGTTTGTCAACGTGACTCCCGAGATGAAGTACTTTACCAAGTACGAGAGCCATGGTAACTACAACCAGGGCTTTACGTACGGAGACGGCTATAACGCGTTGGGCTATTACCAGTTCGAC
>CABUJL010000122.1 GCA_902491915.1 uncultured Collinsella sp. | reverse complement strand
GCATAGGGAATGACACCGCGCTCCATCTCGTGCAGCAGGTTCACCAGCTGCCTAGTCCCGACGTAATCGAGGTCGATCATGATTGCGTGCAGAAAACGAGCATTCTTACTGTTGCGGCTCTTGCCGTAGTAACTGACCGGGGCGAGAAACATGAAAGTGTTCTGTGAGATAGACACGTCTCTCAGATGCTCAAGTTCGTCGAGATCGTCGTGGACCGTGTAGCGGTGCATGACACGCTTGACGAGCTTGTTGCCCTTCGCGTCGGTGCCATGGTCAATCTCCTTACCCGTATCTTCAAGGACGATGAGGTTGGGCTTACCGTCTGAATCAGCACCCTTCTTCTGCAAGCTACCCTCCGGAAAGAGCGAGCGATAGAACGAGTCGGCATCACACCAATACCACCCCGGAGTATTGAACAGCATTTCGTTACGTTGCTGGTTCTTGTGGCGCTCATCCTCGTACCAGTAGCCGTCGTGTTTGCTCTGGGCCTTGTGACGCGAGACTGGCATAAAAACTCTCCTCTGGCTTGCATGAAACAGATGAAAAGAAACGGAGTGAGGTAAAGACCTTAGGGGCCACCCCGAGGGGAATGTCTACGGCATTACAGGACGTATGTTAAGGATAAAGTTATTTTACACTGCTCTAAGCGAAAAGTGTCTATATAGAAAGTATATACATTCTATATAGACACGTCGGAGGTTTCTCCTTCGATGCCGGATGCCCTCGCTCGCGCTTCCTCATCTTGAGCATCGATCACATATCGTTACCGTTCCCGTCGTCCATGGCGCGCTCGGCCATGCGGTACATGGCCATGCCGACGCCCAGGGCATGTTGGATACCGGCGATGCTGAACCCGCGACCGAGACGATGTCCGCGGATTGCGGAAACCCTTATACGGTTGCCGCGGCCGTCTCTGCGGTCGTAGGTCGAACGATACTCGAAGACCACGTCCCTAGCCTTCGCCTGCCCGTCTCGGCTCATTCGCATATGAACCCCTCTCTTCTCGAGCGCCTCGTTGAGCGCGCGCATCTTGTTGGGGGCTCCCGAGGCGGCAACCTCGCGAACGCTCTCGCGTACGACGCGGCGAACATGGTCAAGATCCGTCTCGAACCGCGGCGACGACGCGCGGCCGGCCTCGCGGGCCCTCCGCTCGCCGGGAGACTCCTGGCGAGCATGGGACCTGCTATTCCTCTGGCCGCGTTCGAGCTGCGAGAGACCCCATCTCTCGTCCATCTCGCGCATCCTCGACGCGTGGAGCACCTTCTGACGGCTTGCTCGGCCCTCATCGAGCCTGCGTCCGGTCTCGAGGTCGGTCCGGTTGATGGCGATATGCACGGCGTAACGGTCCGTTCCGTCCTTCGAGTGCTCGAGGTGAAGCGCCCAGGCGGCTTCCTGGTTCGGATAGTAGCGCTCCACCCACTCGCGGGCGAATCCCATGCACCCGGCCCTGGTGAGCCTACCACCGTTGACGTCGCATTCGTCTGGATTGAAGGCGATGATCTGGTGGTAGCAGTAGGTGCATTTCGAGCCCTTGCGGCCGGACTCGTTGTGCCCATCGGCATCGCGGGTGCGGTCCATCTCGCGAGCCCAGTTCTCCGGGTCGTTGAGATTCCGGGAGTCGAGGTCGAGTGCGTCATGCTTATTGCTCGACCTGTCGAGATAACCAGCAAGACTCTTCATATGCTGCGCACTGGTCACCGATACCTGTTTGATAGCCGTCATGTTTACCGCCCCCTCACTCGTCCCACGCGGCCCACTCGTCCTCGAACGTCGCGTTCTCCTCGTCAGCCTTGAACACGTCGTCGGGCGCGATCTCGTCATCATCGTCCGTCTCATCGCCAACGTTGAACTCGGGACACCACGGTTCCGGCACCTCATACACTTCGTTCTGCGCGGAGGCCTTGGCGCGGGCGTAGTAGGCGGAGCGCTTCTGGCGCTCCGCCTCCTCGTCGCCGAGCCCGAAGAAGGAGCCCGCCGGGGTGCGGTTGGCATAGTCGAGCGGAAGCTCGAACACGCCCTCGCGGCCCGGCTTCGAGTTCTCCCCGCCCTTGATGGCGATGAGCCCGTCGCGGATGGGGATGCGCTGCTGCCACTCCCATTCGTTAATCAGCGGAACGGCAGCCTCGCTGTAGCTCGTCCCGACTGAGGCGCGGCCCTGGCCCCTCTGGCTGGAAGTTCCCATCGAGCGCACCGTCCGTTTTCCAGCGAGTGCGGTAAAAAACTTGAAGTCCTCGGGTTCCGAGAGCGACAGGGCGACCTTGGTGCCGATGGAGCCTATCAGCTTGTCGCGCCCGGCCCCGCCGTCGCCTGGTTCGTTATATGCATTCAATTGTTTTAAATTTTGCACGAACAAATATTCATGGATCCTCATGCTGCGGCCGAGCGTCGCGATAGCCGGCAGGCACGCGACCTTGACGTTAAGGTTGCCGATCTCGTCGAGGACGAGCGCCGTCTCGTGCGGCATCCGGCCGCCGTTCTCCTTGCAGACCTGTTGCGCCACCTGCCACCACTGGTCGAGGAAGCACGTGTAGACGACGCCGTAGGGGTCGCCCTCGTCCAGCATCTCGATATAGACCGCTGTTTTCTTCTCGATGAGGTCGCGGATCGACACGCTGCTCTCGGACGTCACGGCGCGGAGCGCGCCGTCCGAGAAGATGCTCAGGGCCTCCTTGAGGGTCGAGACGACGTTTTTTCCGGCGGTCGTCGCGCCGCCGTCCCCGAGGAGGTCGGACGCCGGCGAGAACGCCGGGTGCGACGGGCCGAGGTTGCGAATGTAGTCCTTGAGGGGTGCGGATGGGTCCTTCGGGTCGTCTCCGGCGGTCCCGCGCTCGACGAGCGCGGCGACGCTCGCCATGTTCTTCCGCCTGCGCGGGATATCGGCGGTGCAGACGACGAGGATGCACGCAGCGAGCATGTTGCGCGCGGCCTTGGGGAAATAGGTGTTCTTCTCTCCGCCGATGGGGATGAGATCGACGGCGACCTGGCGGGCCGTCCTCACGGCCGCATCGGTGTCCCCAGCCTCGACGGCATCGACGACAAGGCCGATGGGGTTGTACCGACTTGCCCCCGGGTAGCCGGTCAGATCGAGGACAACAACCTTGTATCCCAGTCCCCACGCCCTGTCGGCCGTGAGTTCAAGGACCTCGGGCTTGCCGGTGGAAACGACGCTCCAACCAGCCGCAAACGTCAGGTGCATGGTCTCAAGCACCTGAAGCTGGGTCTTGCCTGAACCGGTCTTTCCGCAGGTCAGCGCATGGGGAACGGAAGAGTCGAACCAATAGCCCTTCGCGGTCGCGCCGAGGACGAGCCCAGCCCTCTCCGGTGTCCCGCGACCGTCCCAGAAATCGTTCCGGCGGACGAGCTCCGCCGCGCCGCGGATGACGCGGGCGTCGCCGTAGATACCGCTTTCGACCTCACGGGTGCGCTCCCCCTCCCTGGCGACCGAGTACCCGAACAGAATCAAGAACGCCAGCGCGAAGCCGGCGAGCATGAACGGCATGTGCCAGAGCCATTCGCCGGACGTCCAGAACGCCTCCCAGAGGTCCAGGCCGATGGCGTCGAGCCACCCCAACCAGTCGAAAGCGGCCCCTGCGACCGCGCACGCGATCGCAGGGGCCACGATTGGATAGAGAGCTATATCGATGACGGCGGCGAAGGCCGCTGCCAGGATAGCGGTGCTGCGGTATCGACCAAGATCCATGTCACTCGCCGCCTCGGCCGTCAGAGATGGACCACAGACACTCCTTCAGGTCCTCGCGCGCGCGGGCGGTCTCGGGCCACTCGTCGGCGAGGCCGACGACGTCCATGAGGGACCGATAGGTGTACGTGAACCCGCCCAGGACGGCCCAGTTGCGCAGGGCGATGTCGAAGAACGCCCTCGCCTCGACCATCTTGCAACCGGCATCGAGGGCGCGGGAGAGATCGCGGGCGACGCCCTCGTCGACGGCGGCCGACAGGGCCTCGCGGCTGTCCGGGTCGCTCTCGCAGACGTGGTGCAGACGGCTGCACACGGAGTCCCAGCAGGTCCTCAGATGGTAGATGGGGCGCGAGCCGTCGGCCTCCTCCTTCGACGCGTCGATCAGCGCTCCGAGCGACTGCTGGGCAGCAATCTCGACGAGCGGCCGAAGGTCGGAGGTTCCGGTCTCCCAGTCGTATACGGCGGCCGCATCGCTGAACGCGGCCGCAACCTCGTCGCGCACCCCAGTCTGCCCGTAATAGATGCGCGTCATGGCGCGCTCGGCGAGCCCACCGTCATGCGGAATGAGGGCGCCGATGAGGATACTCTCGATCTCCTGGCTCATGTTGGTGCGATTGACCTCACAGCGGTCCGCGAGGGCGGCCTCGAGGGCGCGCCTGGCGCTTTCGGATGAGTAGACGAATGTGCGTTTTGGCTTGATGGTCGGCATGGCAATCTCCGTTCGACGACCCTTATGTGTTGCCCCTATTATACCCCTGTTCTACCCCTATACCAACCCTTCACAATAGCACCCTACGGCCTCGCGGCCTCCATCGCGTCGGCGACCGCCTGGGCGGCGCGCTCCAGCTGGGCCACGGCGCGCGCGACATCGGCCGCCGGGGCCCCGCCGATGCCGTAGGCGTTGAGGGCGCGGGCGATCTGGTTGGCGTTGTTGCCGCACCGACGGAGCTCCGCGTATATCGGACGGAGCTCGCGGGCGTCGGCGACGGGCGCGGGAGCGCCACCGGCGAGCGCACACCGGCGGACGTAGGCCGACAGGCCGAGCCCGGCCGCCTGCGCGCGCTCGCGCATGAGCGCGGCGTCGCGCTCGCTGATCCGGAGGTGGATCTGGGTCTCTTTCTTCTCTTTGGCCAAAACGGCCCCCTTCCGGTTGTTTCGGCAAGGGGCCGGCGGGAGCGCCAACGGGCGCGGCTCGCCGTCCCCGCGCAGGGCGTGGGGGAGCGCCGGCAGGCGCGGTTCCGACCGCCCGGAGCCCCGGCGCGGAAGCGCCGGCAAGATGGAATGTGTACACATTCCCACATCTTGCATGCCCATAGTAGGGAACCCACACGTTTTCCCGGATATGGGCAGGTGAGCGTAGGCGAAGTGATGGCGACCCATAGGGAGCCATCGAACGTAGCCGGAGCGAGAGCCGGCGGGGCGTGACACGGCGGGGCGATCGCGAGTTGAAGCCGAGTGATTGGCCCGCC
>CABUJL010000121.1 GCA_902491915.1 uncultured Collinsella sp. | reverse complement strand
GTCCGAACCCCCATACCCAAATATCCCAATTGTTAACCCATCAACATAAAAACCACCACAAAGGGGACAGGCACCTTTGTGGTGGTTTGGGACATCAATAGGTTCTAGGCGCCGCTACAGCTCCACGCAGGGATTGTCGCGGGTTACAAGCGTCTTAACGACGACCGTCGCTCCCAGATAGCGCTCAAGCAGCTCGGCCAAGCGATCGATGGCAGCCTGGCAATCCCCCATCCGCTCGGGCTCCACGCACTCAATCGCCAGAAATGCGTCCGCCGAATCATCGGACAGCGCTGTGCGAACGCCGTCGCGCCAGTTCCAACAACGGCAGACGGCGCCCGCATCATCGATATAGGCCAGTTCGCCAGGCAGCGTTGGATCATCCGCCTCCTCGCCAAGTGGCAAGAACGCGTCGCCGCCGTCGGTCACCGCCAGGCGCAGATTGCCCTCAATAGCATGCAAATCTTCACCGCCAACGGGCAACGCATAAGTCAACGAAATCGTGTTGTAGATATCCACCGCCGGCGTGATGTGGCCGACCGGCTTGCCTTTGAGCACGCGCTTGAGCAGGTTCTCAACTGAGCAACGCGCGCCCTTTTTAGTCTTGAACAGCCGGTACGCGTCACGCCAAGCCTTAACCGGCGCATTTTCGCTGATGGTATCGCTCGTCAGATGACGCTCCGCATCGATGTTGGCGCGGTCAAGCAGCGCGGCGATCGCATCCACGTCCTCCTGGGGAATCTGCGCCGCGGGCTTCATGCCCTTTACGACCACGACGCCAATCGCCGCCTGTGGAAACAGCTCCCAAAATGAATCCTCGGCAATAAAGCTCTTCATATGCTCTCCCTTCATAGCGTGCGCCCGAGCGGGGGCGTCTAAGCAAAAAGCGCCCTCACAGCGGCCACCTTCAAAGTCCTACGGTGCCGCCACAAGAGCGCTTACGCTGCCCCCATCCGGAGAAGGGGGCGATATGTCAGGCGTATTGTAACCTGAGTCATCCGCCCAAGCAAAACCACCACAAAGGTGCCTGTCCCCTTTGTGGTGGTTTTGGGTCTGAGGCGACGCTAGTGGCGGAGTCCCAGCAGGCCGCGGCCGCGATGGCGGGCCTCGACGGGCACCTGGGCGTGAGGGCCGGCGGCTTTGACGGACTCGGGCAGGTGCGAGTACTTCTTCTCGAAGTTCTCCTCGAACATCACGGCCAGGTTGTGCGCGGCCTCGTCGTAGCGCGTGGTGCTCTGCCAGTACTGGCGCGGCACCAGGATGCCGTCGGGCACGCCATGGCACGTGGTGGGAATGTCGACGTTAAAGATATCGTCGTGCACAAACTCGCTGTCCTCGATGGTGCCGTCGAGGGCGCGAGCGACCAGCGAGCGCGTGTAGGCAAGCTCGATGCGATGACCCACGCCGTAGCCGCCGCCAATCCAGCCGGTATTGACCAGGTAGACGCGCGTGCGGCCGTCGGCGATACGCTCGCCGAGCATCTTGGCGTAGACCATGGGGTCGAGCGGCATAAACGGCTCGCCAAACAGCGAGGAGAACGTGGGCGTGGGCTCGGTAACGCCGACCTCGGTGCCGGGAATCTTGGCCGTAAAGCCCGTCACAAAGTGGTACATGGCGGCATCGGCCGTCAGGCGTGAGATGGGCGGCAACACGCCAAAGGCGTCGCAGGTCAAAAACAGCACGACGCTCGGAGTGGTGCCCATGCCCTTGGTCCACGCGTTGGGGATATGCTCGACAGGATAGGCCACGCGCGTATTGTGCGTGATCGAGACGTCGTCGTAGTTGGGCTTGCGATTCTCATCGAGCACCACGTTTTCACAGATGGCGCCAAAGCGGACGGCGTTGAAGATCTCGGGCTCGTGGAACGCGTCCAGGCCCTCGCACTTGGCGTAGCAGCCGCCCTCGACGTTAAAGATGCCCATATCGGACCAGCCGTGCTCGTCATCGCCGATCAGCAGGCGCGTGGGATTGGCCGAAAGCGTGGTCTTGCCGGTGCCGGACAGGCCAAAGAACACCGCGGTCTCATGCGTGACGGGATCCATACTGGCGGAGCAATGCATGGGCAGAACGTCGTCCTCGACGGGCAGCAAATAATTCATAACGCTGAAGATGGACTTTTTGATCTCGCCGGAGTAGCCGGTGCCAGCGACCAGAATCACGCGCTCCTGGAAATTGATGACCACCGCGGCGCTGGAGTTGAGCCCCTTGACGGCAGGATCGCACTGATAGCCGGGTGCGGCAAGGACGCAGAAGTCCGGCTCGCCGGTGCGTGCGATTTCGCGGGCAAGCGGGCGGGCGAGCATCTGCTTAATAAAGAGCGCTTGGCTGGCACGCTCGCAGGCGACGAGCAGGCGACGCGTGTGGTTACGATCGGCGCCGGCCATGCCGCGGGTGACGAACACGTCGCGCTCGTTGAGATAGTCGACGATGCCGGCTTTGATGACCTCGTAGCTTTCGACGGACAGCGGGCGGTTGACGGCGCCCCAGGCAATCTTGTCGTGGACATCGGGGGTGTCAACGATAAAGCGGTCGTTGGGCGAACGTCCGGTACGCTCCCCCGTCTCGATCACGAGTGCGCCGTTGGAGGCCATACGGCCCTCTTCGCGGCGAATCGCATGCTCGACGAGCTCGGCTGCCGGCAGGTCAACCAGCAGACGGGGCTGGTTCTCGGCGGGATCTTCGACCAGCGTGATGCCAAAGTTGGACAGAACTTCTGCGGGGGTAACACCGGGCATGGGGCCTCCTTTAAAAGCGCGACACGTGGACGCGGCGCACACTTTACTCACGTAAAGCCCGTTGTACCCGATATGCAAAAACGTTTTTGCGGCAACGGCGAAGCGCCCGCCCAACGGTCAAAAATCGCACGCAAGCGGCCTAGTCGTTGGGGACACCCTTGAACAGGCAACAGCCAAGGAGTGTCCCCGGATGCCGGCACTTAGGGACGTTCCTAAAGTGCCGGCACATAAGTAATGTCCCCAAGTGCCGACTACAGCGGCAAGCCTTGGCCGAGCATGGCGATGGCGCTCATGAGGACCAGCATGCCGGCGGCGTAGGGCAGCACTGCGCCCAGGAGCTCGGCATCCTTGCCGCGCACGTGCACGGCGGCAAGACCAATGGCGAGGGTCTGCGGTGAGACCATCTTGCCGGCGGCGACGCCCAAGGCGTTCAGCGCGACCATCCAGTAGTCACTCACGCCCAGCGCCGTAGCCGCCTGGCTCTGGATGGGACCAAACAGCATGCCCGAGGACGTGCCCGAACCGGTCACGAATGCACCGACGGCACCGATCCACGGAGCCAGAATCGGGTACAGACCACCGGCGACGGCGATGCAGAACGCGCTGATCGACGAAATCATGCCCGCATAGCCCATCACCTTGGCGCAGCCCAGCACCGAAAGCATGGTAATGACCGTCGGCATCATCTGCTTGACGGTCGCGGCCAGTACCTCGCCCATCAGACGCGGCGAAGCGCCCTGAATCGCACCGCCGATAAACGCGGCCAGGAAGATCCAAACACCCGGCGTGTTGATCCACGAAAACGTAAGCGTACCGGGGTTCTCGCCGCAATACACCTGCACGTGGCTCGCAAACGGCGCGAGCGCGGCGTGCACGACGGGAACCAGGTTGGAGGTACCCAGCAGCAGCACAAAAATCAGAATGAAGCACGACCAGGCCGAAAGCGCCGATTTAACGGTGAGCTGTTCGCCGGCCTCGATATTCATATGGAAGCGCGCGTCCAAATGCCCCGACTTCTCGGCACGCATGGCGAGCACGGCGGTCAGCGCAAGTGACACGATGGAACCCACGACTACGGCAAGCTCGGGACCCACAAACATGGCAACGACCAGGGCCGCACCGACAAAGGACACACCGGAAAGCAGTGCCACGCCGGCAACGCCGTGCAGACGCTCGGCAACGCTTGCAACATTGCCCTGGTCATCGGCAACACGACCCGCAACCAGCACAATAAGCAGCGGCATCACCACAAAGAAGGGCGCGAGCTGCACCAGCTGAACGGTCGCCAGATGCAGGGAATCCAGACCCACCAGGTCGGCAACGGACACCGTGGGGATGCCAATGGAGCCGTAGGGCGTGGGCACGCCGTTGGCAAGCAGGCAGATCAGCACGGCAGGCACGGCCTCAAAACCAAGGCCCGCGAGCATGCCGGCGGGAATGGCAACGGCAGTACCAAAGCCGGCCATGCCCTCCATAAAGCCGCCGAAGCACCAGGCCACGAGCAGTGCCAGCAGACGACGATCGCTGCTGATGGAGGTGATCATACTGCCGATCACGTCCATGGCACCCGTGCGCACGCACAGGTTATACGTGAACACCGCGGCGATAATTACGAGCACGATAGGCCACAGGGCCATCAAAAAGCCCTCGAGCGAGGCCGTGGCTATCTGCGCCGCCGGCAAATGCCACCACGCAAAGGCGAGCACGCACGAAAGGACGAACGAGCCAATGGCGGCCTTCCAAGCCGGCCATTTAAAGCACAGCAGCACCACGACGAGCCAGATGATCGGCACAAGAGCCAGCAAAAACGCGGCGACATCCATAGGTAAAAACTCCTTGGTACCGCGCAAGCGGCATCGGGGGGTCACAAAACTTCAACAGGATACCGCACGTTTACCGACAAATTACGGCCGCCCGCCGAAATTATTGAACAACCTGTTCAAAACACGAATCGATACCACCGCAGCTATACTAGAGCGCAGTAAGAGAAAGGAACCTCCTTGAGTATCACGCCCCTCGATAGCATCCGCCGCGCCATCGCCCGCCGCAATGGCGTAGCCGACCCCGCCGTATCGGGCGAGGCGCACGGACAGGGCGGGCGCATCGAGAACGGCCTGTTCCCCGCATCGCACACCGCCGAGGAGCTCGCACGAATCCAAGAGCTGAGCCGGCGTAACGCCGGCGGTCCCGACACCAGCCAGGCCACACGCCGTCGCCGCGAGCGCGATCGTCAACCCGGCGCCATCCACCGCATGGTCAATGCCTGGTGGAACCGCCTGCTCGGAGCCGTCTACGGCGGCGGCTTCTCCACGCAAGAAGCCGAGTACGAAGATCACGCCACCCGTCGCGACTACCTTTGGAATACTCTGGGCACCGCTGTATGGGGCATGGCGTTTCCGCTGCTCACCATTATGTCGACGCAGCTCGTAGGCGCCGAGGAGGCCGGCAAGTTCTCCATCGCCTTTGTCACCGGCACGCTCATCATGATCGCGTGCAACTACGGCG
>CABUJL010000120.1 GCA_902491915.1 uncultured Collinsella sp. | reverse complement strand
CGAGGCAGGTGTCGACGAGTTTAAGGCCGAGCTGCTGCCCGAGGACAAGTACGCCTATGTGGAGCGCATTAAGAGCGAGGGGCGCCACGTTGCCATGGTGGGCGACGGCGTCAACGACTCACCGGCACTCGGTTTGGCCGACGTGGGCCTGGCGATGGGTGGCGGAAGCGACATCGCCAAGGAGGTCGCCGATATCATCCTGACCGATACGGATCTCGCCGCGATCGTGCGCCTGCGCCGCATGAGTCAGGGTCTCGTTGATCGTCTGACGAGCTCCTATTCTAAGGTGATGCTCACCAACTCGGCGCTCTTGGCACTGGGCATTACCGGCGCGATTACCCCGCAGGCATCGTCACTGCTGCACAACGGCTCAACGATCGCCTACGGCCTGAGCAACGCGAAGGCTTACCTGCGTTAGCGTTTTCAATTGAGTATACGGCCTGCATTCGGGCGGCACCGCAGCCGCCAGGGTGCAGGCCTTCTTTTGTTTGACGAGAGGCTAGCTCAGATATATGCTCGTGCTAGCAATGCTAGCAAATGCTGAAGGTGAGGTTGAGGTGGCTACCGTTGGCAGCATGGCGCAGGTGAATGTTCGCGTAGATCGCCAGGTCAAGGACCATGCGGAGGAAGCGTTGCGGCTTTCGGGCACCTCGCTGCCCGAGCTTATCAAAAAGGTCGTAGCGAAGGTTGCACAGGGCGGCGGTTCGTGCGAAGAGGTGTTGTCGGCCGTTGACGACCAACTGCCTAGTGCAGGTGCCACCTCGTCGTTCGCCGCATCGTGGGCGGCGGCGGATCAGCTTTACGCGGACCTGGGCATTGCTACGTCGCCCGTATCCGACGATCGCGGTTGGGACACAATCTATTCCGAAGCCATGGATGAGCATTATCGCCAAAAGGGGATGATCCAGTGAGTGGGGCGTCTCTCAAGATCATGGTAGACGCCAACGTATGGGTTGATTCGTTTTGCGTCGACCATGCCGAGTCGCTTGCCGCGCGTGCGTTTATTGGGCAGGCGACGGAGACGGGGGCGTTGCTGTTCTTCCCGGTGCATATCGCTAAGGATGTGCTGTACGTTGTCCAACACGAGCTGAAGCGTAGCGTTCTTGCCAGCGGGGGAGCGCTCGACGAGGCATCTGCCCGCGCGATTGGCGATGCGGCGCTGGCGTTTGTTCGGAACATGACCGAAAACGCCACGGCCGTGGGTGCAGATGCGTCGGACCTTTGGCTGGCCGACAAATATTTGACGCTCCATCGCGATTACGAGGACAACTTGGTGCTCGCCGCGTGCAAGCGCGCACAGGTCGATTACTTGGTGACCAACGATCGCAAGCTGCTCGAACATGCCGATCTTGCAGCAAAGACCCCGCGCCAAATGATGCCGATTCTGGCTTTGGCCGAACGTGGCGGCGCGGCTATCGGTTGACGCGAACTGTTTGCGGGCCTCTTGGACGACGATGCGTCAAGGGACCCGCGTCTGCTATTTACAAAAGCTCGGCCTTAATGGCGGGACTTTCTGCGAGCTTTTCGGCTGCCTTTTCGTCGGAGCTGTCGAGTGCTGCCAGACTGCGGTAGACCCACTCGTTGACCTGGGTGTTCTTGACGCCTGCGGTCTGCATAAGGGCGCCTACCTCGCGGATTGCTGCGAGTAGATTGGCTTTGGGACCCGCGAGCTCGACCTCGATGCCGTGGTAGGCGGTCACGCCGCGGTTCTCACTTACGTGGTCGATAAAGCCCTCGACGGTCTCAAGCTGCTGGGCGAGAGCTGCATCATCGTCAGCGTCCAGCGCGACGAGTGCGTTCGATACCGTGAGGGCGGGATGTCCGCAGGGGACAAAGCCTTCGATGACATCCATAGCCTCGGTAATGGTTGAGCCCAGGCCTGCGAGGGCATTGACGAGCTGCTGCTTGGTATCCATAACGGTCCTTTCGACGGGTCAATTTTGCTTGGCGAAAATATACGTGACGTGATCGGTAGCAAAAGTGTGAAGTGCGGCGCACATTGGGGTCTTCACAGCTCGTGCATAGAACAGCTGTCCGCTTTCAGAACGTGGTAAGATAACACTCCACAAGCGGGGCTCGCCCTGCATGTTCCTTGAAAAGTCGACGGGTGTTGGGTGCTCGTGCCCAATGCCATCCAGACTTCCCGACATTCGGGGGCGACTGGTTTCGACACGATAGCTCTGAGAGAGGAAGCAAGCCGAGGTCTCCTCGCCTCGTTAAACAGGGGTACCGTCAAATTGAATTGACAACAACTCTTCTTTTGAGCCTATGGCTCTCGCTGCTTAGTTTATAGCGGCGCGTCAACCCGGTGATTTCCCCGACACCGGCGCGACGTCATTTTAGGGGAATGCTCCCGCGCACGTAATCGGTATGGCGCGGGCTAAGACCGAACCGGTTGGGATGCCGCGAGCGTGTCGCTGCGCGCAAAGCGTCCGAGACTAAACCAGCGACTGAGCTTGGAGATGCCAATCAGGGGGCTTTCGTGGACCGGAGTTCGATTCTCCGCGCCTCCACCATAAGCAACAGACAGGTAGATATTCGTATCTACCTGTCTTTTTATTTCTAGTCCGTACCGCGGAGAATCGAACTCTGTGCAGGGCGCGAGCGTAAAGAAAACGCGTAAGCGTTTGTAGCCCGCGGGCGAGGACGCCGGCAGGCGGCCGAAGCCGGTGCGGGTTCGCGAAGCAAATACGCGGATTCTCCGCGCAAGCTTTCGACCCAAAACGGATGCGATGTGTATCGAATTTCAGCTGACCAAGCCCCGCATCAACGGATTCTCCGCACCGCGGAGAATCGAACTCTGCTCCAAAACCTGCGCGCTCTCCATTCCAAAACTGGGTAGAAGAAAGCCAAAACGAAACAGCAGGAGGTCACCATGACTGCAGAAGATAAGGCAAAGAACGCCGGCAAGGTCGCGCTCGTCCTGGAGGGCGGCAGCTTCCGCGGACAATTTACCGCGGGCGTGCTCGACGTTCTCATGGAGGCCGGCGTCGAGATTCCGGCTGTCTACGGCGTATCGGCCGGCGCCCTCAACGGCGTGAACTACAAGTCGCACCAGATCGGCCGTGCCAACCGTATCAACCTGGCTTTCTGCAACGATAGCCGCTTCATGGGCGCCGCATCGTTTGCGTCCACGGGCTCTATTGTGGGTTACGACTTTATCTTCAACGATGTCCAGGACCGCCTGGATCCCTTTGACAACGAGACGTTCGATGCGAGCCCTATCGAGATGTACGCCGTCGCGACGGACATGCTCTTTGGAACCGCCACGTACCTCCCGGTCAAAAGTGCCGTGCTCGACCTCGACGCCGTGCGCGCCTCGACGTCGCTGCCGCTGGTGACGCCGCCGGTCGAGATTGACGGGCACAAATACGTCGACGGCGGCGTGGCCGATTCGATCCCTATCGAGCACGTGCTGGAGGAGGCGGGCTTCGATCGCGCGGTTGTCATCGTCACGCAGGACCGTTCGTATGAGAAAAAGCCTTACGAGTTTATGCCTGCCGCGCGCGCCCGCTATGCCGACTACCCCTATCTGCTCGAGGGACTCGAGACGCGCCACGACCGCTACAACATACAACGCATGCATCTGTGGAAGTATGAGCGCGAGGGCCGTGCGCTGGTCGTCGCTCCGCAAAAGCCGGTCGAGGTCGGCCACGTTGAGCACGATTCGGCAAAGCTTTTGGACCTGTATATCCAGGGCCGTCAGGAGGCAGAGCGCCTGCTCGCGGAAATCCAAGAGTTCGTTGAGCGCTAGCGACGGCGAACTCTCAAAAAATGACAAAAGCTAAACAGCAGGAAAAATCACGGCTCGTGGATGACATGTGCAGAAACTCTGGTCGGAGCCAAAATACCTGTTGACTCGTACGGCGAGCGGGGTAATATGGACGGGTTACTTGCAGAGCCCCGTGAATCTCTGTAACAACACGTACTGTACATGGAGGAGTCTAAGTGATTTCGAAATCGACTCACTACGCCAAGCAGGGCGAGGTCCAGCGCAACTGGGTTCTCGTCGACGCCGATGGTGCTGTCCTGGGCCGTCTTGCCACCCAGATCGCAATGATCCTGCGCGGTAAGAACAAGCCCCAGTTCACGCCCAACAGCGACTGCGGCGACTTCGTTGTCGTCATCAACGCCGATAAGGTCCAGCTTACCGGTAACAAGGCCGACACGAAGACCTATTATCGCCACAGCGGCTACAACGGCGGCCTCAAGGCTGAGAGCTTCCGCCAGGCTATGGAGAAGCACCCGGAGAAGGTCATCGAGCGCGCCGTTCGCGGTATGCTGCCCAAGACCACCCTCGGCCGTGCCCAGATGACCAAGCTTAAGGTCTACGCTGGTGCCGAGCATCCGCATGCTGCCCAGAACCCCACGAAGATTGAGCTGGAGGCTTAAAGATGGCTGAGAACACCGTTGTCTACCAGGGTACCGGCCGTCGTAAGAACGCCGTCGCCCGCGTCCGTCTCGTCCCCGGCACCGGCAAGGTGACCATCAACAAGCGTGACGCCGAGCAGTATTTCGGCCGTCATCAGCTCGTTGAGAACGCCCTTGCCCCCTTCAAGGTGACCGACACCGCCGGTCAGTTCGACGTTATCGCTCTGTGCGATGGCGGCGGCATCTCCGGTCAGTCCGGCGCTCTGCGCCTGGGCATCGCTCGCGCTCTTCTGAACGCTGGCGACTACCGTGCTGACCTCAAGAAGGCCGGTTTCCTTACGCGCGATGCTCGCGTGGTCGAGCGCAAGAAGTACGGCCTCAAGAAGGCCCGCCGCGCTCCCCAGTTCTCCAAGCGCTAAGGTTTTATCTCCTTTCGAGATACAATGTACAAGCGGGGCCTGCCGATTCCTCGGCGGGTCCCGCTTTTCTTTTTCGACTAGGGTGGGCGGTTGCATATCGCCTGCTAGGGAAGGAGCGATCCTATGCCCCAGAACATTTTCGGTACCGACGGCGTCCGTGGCGTCGCCAATGCCGACCTCTCGTGCGACCTCGCGTTTCGCCTGGGCCGCGCGGCGACCAAGTTCCTTGGCCCGGACATCTGCATCGGCCGTGACACGCGCCTTTCGGGCACCATGCTCGAGAGCGCTCTGACCGCCGGCATTATGGCCGAGGGCGGCCGCCCGCATTGCTGCGGCGTCATCCCCACGCCTGCCGTGGCACTGCTCACTGTTCAAAACGAGCTCGACGGCGGCATCGTCATCTCTGCTTCGCATAATCCGCCGGAGTTCAACGGCATCAAGTTCTTTAGCCGCAAGGGT
>CABUJL010000119.1 GCA_902491915.1 uncultured Collinsella sp. | reverse complement strand
TGGACGGAGCGTAAGCGGAACCAGCGGTGATCACGCCGCCGCCACGGTTGGCGGAATCGGTGGAACCGGAAGCGGAACCCTCGTCGCTAGAGCTGCCACCGCAGCCGGTGAGACCAAGCCCTGCGACAGCAGCGACGCTGCCGGTGAGGCCGAGGAACGAACGCCTGGACATACCCTTGTTGATGATGGCCATGTCTTCTCCTATCAATAGAGAATCTTACTCGGGAGCACCTAGACTTGCCCCCGCGCAACTTGCGGACGATATATACCTTACCTACCGACGAACCCAACTGAGGTGCCGCGCTCGGCGACCGATACATACATACGCTTGAACGGTATTTACTACCGTTCACCGAATTCGTTGACAAACGATTCGCAAGACAGTATGTATCGGCAAGGTGAGATATCAGTCATCGTCAACCCGCAGGATAGCAGGGTTTTCGCTTGGGTTAGTCAAACGTTTTAGCGTTAATAAAACCCGAAACCAGCAGGCAATCATGGCGAAATAAATGGTTGAAAATCGCGCAATCATGTATATCAGTTGTTTGGCTCGTGTTTAGCTATCGGAATGGCCAGCCGCCGCCTCGGCGCGCTCGGCATTCCATGCAACGAGCGCCTCGTGGACCGCCTTGGCAACATCAGCAGGCATGCCACGAACTTCCGCGATCTCTTGCTCGCTCGCCGCGCGCAAACGCTTCATCGAGCCAAAATGGCGCATAAGGGCACGTTTTCTGGTGGGTCCCACGCCTGGAACGTCATCGAGTACCGAAACCGTCATGGCTTTATCGCGCAACTCGCGATGGAACGTGATGGCAAAACGGTGCGATTCATCGCGAACCTGTTTAATTAGATAGAGCGAAGCAGACCCGGTCGGCAGCACGACGGGAGTCTCGTCCCAAGGCACGAAAACTTCCTCATCGGCCTTTGCCAAGCCACAAACTGGTATATCGAGCCCAAGAGCCTCAAGTTGCTTGATCGCAGCGGTCAGCTGCGGCTTACCGCCATCGACAACGAGCAAATCGGGGCGTGAGCCAAAGCGCTCGTCGGTCATGCGCTCGGGAGCATAGCGTCGTCCCAAAACCTCGGACATCGACACGAAGTCGTTTGCCTCGTCCAATTCGGCCTGAATTTTAAAACGACGGTACTGGCTCTTGTCAGCGCGCCCGTTGGTAAACACCACCATCGAGGCGACGGTAAAGGTTCCGTGCAGCGTCGAGATATCGAAGCACTCGATACGCATCGGCGGCGCCGGCAGCGCCAGCGCGCTTTCGAGCTCCAGGAGCGCTTGATTGGTGCGGTCGTCAGCGTACCCCGTTCGCATCATGTAGCGCATGAGGGCATGGCGCGCATTTTTGGATGCCATATCGAGCAAACGGTGCTTTTCGCCACGCTGCGGCCTATGGAGATGGCAGGAACGCTCGCGCTTGCCTGCAAGCCACTCCCCCAGCGCCTCCGCATCCTCAAGCTCGACAGAGAGGTTTATCTCAGCTGGAATATCAGCCGTCTCGTCGTAATAGCGCTTAAGAAAGCCCGACTGGAGCTCTTCCTCGTCAACATCAAGACCCTTGTCGAGAATGAACTCGCAGGTGCGAACTGTTCGGCCCTCACGCACGACAAAGACGCAAGCGGCAGAGATGGTCTCCTCGCGGTAGAAACCGATGACATCGATATCGACACTGGAGGGAAAAACGACTTGCTGACGGTCGTCCAGACCCCTGATGACCTCCAAACGACGCTTGACGCGTGCCGCGCGCTCAAAATCGAGTGCCTCGGCGGCATCCGCCATCTCGGAAGTCAGCTCGTCGACGACATCCTTGCGATGGCCCGACAAAAAGCGCTCGACACGCTTGACGTTCTTGGCATAGTCTGCCGGAGAAATCGCGCCGACACACGCACCCGGGCCGCGCCCGACATGGTAGTCAAAGCAGGGGCGCCCGTTTTGCGCGCAAATCATATTGACGATGTCTTCCTCGCCCTTGTGGGACTCGACGATACGACGACAACGACGCCACTCCGCACAAGAAGCAGAGCAGATCGGGATCACCTTGCGCAGCGTGTCAATGGTCTCACGCGCCGCGCGGCTGTCAGTATAGGGACCAAAATAACGCGTTCCCGGCTTATGGCGCTCACGCGTGTATTTGATAGCGGGATACAGGTCGCCCTTTGTAATGGCGATAAAGGGGTAGCTCTTGTCATCCTTGAGGTCGACATTAAAGTACGGATGGTATTGACCAATCAAATTGCGCTCGAGCACCAACGCCTCGTGCTCGGTCTCCACCACGATATAGTCAAAGCTCGCCACCAGCTGCATCATCAGCGGGATCTTTTGGCGCTCATCCTGCAGCGTCACGTACTGGCGCATACGGGAACGCAGGTTTTTCGCCTTGCCAACGTAGATGACATCGCCCTTGGCATCCTTCCAAAGGTAGCATCCGGGCTGCGTGGGAACGCGCGAAACCTGCTCAGCGAGTGTTGGAATGTTGTCGTGACCGGCCACACGCACCTACTTGCGACGAAGCAGCGCCGAGACCTCGGGCATCTTAAGGACGACGGCAAGGCCAAAGGTAACAGCAAGCGAGACGACACCGGCAACGCAAACGTAGCCAAGAGTAATCAGAATCGAGCCGCCAAGTGCCCCGACAAAGTGCTCAAGCGCCCACATGACGCCGGCGCCTGCGGCAGCACCCAGGCCACCGAGCAAAAGGCCAAAGAAACCGCCATGCAGGATAGATTTGACCTGAAGGCCACGCAGACGACGACGCAGCCACCATAGCGAACATCCGACCAAGATCACGTAGTCGACGACATACGAAAGCGCGATTGCCGGCATACCGAAACCCAGCACAACTCCAAATAGCAGAACCGAGCCGGCCTGGCCGATGGCAGAATACAGGCAATAGCGGCTATAGGGCTTCATGTCGAGCAAGGCAGAGAAGCTCTTCTGCATCAATACGACCACGCCGTAGAGCGGCAGCGAGAACGCCAGGTAGACAAGGAACTCGGACACCAGCGCCACGCCGGACTCATCAAACTTGCCGGCACAGTAAATCATGTTGAGCGGACGCGCGAAGACAATCAGGTACAGCGCGAACGGAATCAGGAAGAACAGCATCTGGGCGACGCCACGCGAAATGCCCGTGCGAACGCTGTCGTAATCCTTCTCCTGTGCGTCGTGAGAGAGCTCGGTATAGAGCGCCGTCGAAAGCGAGGCGGCAATCAGCGCGTAGGGCAGCGTGTACCACAGGCGCGCATAGGCGATGACGGAAGGACCAGTCTCGGGCTGGACCACCAGCGCGGCAGCGTTGGTGATAGAAGTCGAGACAAACATGCACACCGTGGCGAGCAGCGTCGGGATACCGAGCGCAATCGTCTGGCGCAGCGCGGGGTCCTTAAAGTCGATATGGATATGGGGATGCACGCCGTGCTTGCCAAGCGCGGGAATCTGACATGCCATCTGAACAAAGACACCGAGGGTCGTACCGGCCGCAATCAAGATGATGCCGGCACGTTCGCCAAACTGTGCGGACACGGGCACAAAACCCATAAAGCTCGCAATGACGATCACATTGTTGAGGACCGGGGCAAACGTCGACCAGAAGTAGTCGCGGTGTGCGTTGAGAACGCCCGAGAACACCGAGCCCAAACCATAAAACAGAATCTGGATGGCAAAGAAACGGAACATGAACGCAGCGGTATCCATGCTGCCGCCGTCACCCGAAAGGAACGATTGCGTCCAGATAAAGCCCGGGGCGAACACGGTCCCCAGCAACGAAATACCACCCAGCACTAAAAGCAGAATGCCGAGCAGGTTGCCCACGTACTCATTCGAGGCCTCGCGACCCTGCTCACGCCTCACGCCCATGTACACGGGCAAAAACGCCGTCACGAGCATGCCGCCCATCACGAGTTCGTAGAGCATATTGGGCAGGTTGTTGGCGACCTGATAGGAGGACGAGAGTAGCGACATACCAATAGCGGCCGCCATTGCCCACGTTCGGATAAAACCGGTAACGCGAGACACGATGGTCAGGATGGTCATAAGCCCGGCGGAACGACCAACCGTGGAGTAGTCCGACGAGCCCATGTCGTCAGTGTCATCTCGCGACGAAGAAGCTTCGGATGAGGGTGTCTGAGGCGCAGATTCTTTTGCAAAATGAGCTCCGCGCTTCAATTCTTCCTGCGGCATCGCTCAGTCCTCTCTCGTAATCGCGGCAACCGTCGCCCCGCAAAATGCAATTAAATCATCGGGTGCAAGCTCGAGCTGATAACCACGCTTGCCTCCCGAAATAAAAATGGTATCCCAAAGGACGCATGTCTCATCAATGAGCGTCCGGTAGCGTTTTTTCATACCGACCGGGCTGCAGCCGCCGCGAACGTAGCCAGTCGCCGCAAGCAAATCCTTCACATGCATCATGGCCAAGGACTTCTCCCCCGCGGCACGCGCGGCGGACTTTAGATCGAGCTCGTCGGCAACAGGGATGCAGCACACGACATAGTCGTTGGACGGCGTCACGCAGACCAAAGTCTTAAATCCTTGACCGGGCTCCTCGCCAAGCTGCTCCGAAATCGCGACCCCCAGGCCCACCGACTCATCACCATCGTCTTCGTACGTATGTAGAACATAGGAAATGCCGGCGCTTTCCAGCTCGCGCATCGCATTGGTTTTTGGCGTCTTTACAGCCTTTGCCATGACATATCCTTTCCCTCGCATTCGGACGCAAGGATTAAGTATATGTCCAATTCGACTGCATACGTCACTTCGGCACAGCAAGCGCCATCGAATCACAAGGAGTCGATGGCGCCCATAAACTGAATCGCCTATTTATTGAGCATCAAGTTGAGCCTGACGCTCCCGGTCACGCCTGAGCAACGGCGCCAAAAACTTGCCCGTATAACTCTGCGGACAGTCCGCAACCTGCTCCGGTGTGCCCGAAACCACGACGGTTCCGCCGCCGTTACCGCCCTCGGGACCCATATCGATCAGGCGGTCGGCAACCTTGATGACATCAAGGTTGTGCTCAATCACCAGCACCGTGTTGCCCGCATCGACCAAGCGCTGCAGCACATCGAGCAGCTGGCGGACGTCCTCAAAATGAAGGCCGGTCGTCGGTTCGTCCAAAATATAGAACGTCTTGCCCGTCTGGCGTCGATGAAGCTCCTTGGCGAGCTTCACGCGCTGCGCCTCGCCGCCCGAGAGCGTCGTGGCGGGCTGGCCCAGGCTCACGTAGCCTAAGCCTACATCGTACAGCGTCTGGAGCTTGCGCTTAATCTGCGGGATATTCCCAAAGAAGGCCAGCGCCTCGGTGACGCTCATGTCGAGCACGTCCGAGATGGTCTTGCCACGGTAGGTGACCTCGAGTGTCTCGCGGTTGTAGCGTTTACCGCCGCAAACTTCGCAGGGGACGTAGATATCGGGAAGGAAGTGCA
>CABUJL010000118.1 GCA_902491915.1 uncultured Collinsella sp. | reverse complement strand
TGAATCTCGCGCCAGTAATCAAGCAGGCCGTTCTTGAGGATCATGCCGTTGGGCAGGAAGAACGGGAAGCCGGGGGCCTCGTCGCGCATCATAAAGAGGTCCATCTCGCGGCCGATCTTGCGGTGGTCGCGCTTCTTGGCCTCCTCCAGCATGTGCATGTGCTCGTCGAGCTCTTCCTTGGTGGCAAAGGCGACGCCGTTGATGCGGGTGAGCATCTTGTTGTCCTTATCGCCCTTCCAGTAGGCGCCCGAGACGCCGGTAAGCTTAAAGGCCTTGAGGGCCTTGGTGTAGCAGATATGGGGGCCGACGCACATGTCGATGTAGTCGCCCTGCTGGTAGAAGGTGATGCGGGCGTCGTCGTCCAGGTCGCCGATGTGCTCGACCTTGTACTTCTCGCCACGCTCCTCCATAAGGGCGATAGCCTCGGCGCGGGGCTTCTCGTACACGGAGAACTTGAGGTTCTCCTTGACGATCTTCTTCATCTCGGCCTCGATCGCGGGGAAGTCGTCCTCGCTGATCTTGACGCCCTCGGGCAGGTCGACGTCGTAGTAAAAACCGTTGTCGGTCGCGGGACCGTAGGCAAAGTCGGCCTCGGGATAGAGGCGCTTGATGGCCTGCGCCATGATGTGCGCAGCAGAGTGGCGGATGACGTGCGTGACCTCGTCCTGCGGGAGCTCGGCCACCGAACCGTCATTGTAGAGTGCCTTCATGGGTATGTTTTCTCCTCTCGGATGCCTGATGCAAGTGCGTGCGATGCGCTCGGCGTTTTTGACTTGCATCATTATAGGCAGGTTGCCTTGGTATACAAGCGCCCGCCGCACCTTAATGGCACGGCGGGCGATTTTCTACGCATGCTTCATCGTGTGGGGCGGGGCTGCGGGGCGCGCGTGGATTGCGGCCTGCCCGTGGCTTGCGGCCGGCCCGGCGATGGATGCGTTACTGGATGCGAGTTCGGCAGTAGGGGCAGACCTTCCAGTGCGCATCGAGCGGGCGATGGCAGCTGGGGCAGACATTGCGAACCTGGGTATCGCACACCGGGCAGACGACAAAGTCCTTCTCGATGGGCGCGCCGCACTGCGGGCAGGTGCCGTACTGGGCAAGCTGGCGCTCGCGCAGGGCCATGTCCAGCTCCTGCTCCTCGCGGTCGGCCGCGTAGGAGTGCGGGCGCAGGACCAGGTAGGCAATGAGGCCTACAAACGGGATGAGGGCGATGATGCCCCATGCCACGTAGGCGCTGGCGCCGCGGCGGCGAGCGTCGATGAACACATAGACGACCGACAGCACATACAGGGCGATGATAAAGCCAACGAAAGCATAGACGACGCCCATAAGCTGCGGCGACATGAGCTCGGAGATGTACTTGGACATTATGGGTACCTTTCGGAATATTAACAGTCCGGTCAAGTTTACCACGGGGTTTGTTTATATGGGACTACGGCTAGGGGCGGGGCTGGCGCGGACACAAACATCTCAATCTGTAACAGGTGGGAGCGGGATCCAGGTCTTGATGTTACAGATTTAGACGAACGGATGACCCGCCAGACTAACGTCTCAATCTGTAACAGTAACTCGGCAAAACCAGTCCCAGATGTTACAGAACGAGACAAACCTCTGACACCAGGAACAGCAGACGAGGTCACCGATGGTCCTGAGTCTCCCCTCGTCTGCCGTTGGCGGGTGTTGCGGGGCTGTTCGCCGCATTGCCGCTGCGCTGGGGGTGTGTAGACCGTAGGATAGTCTTATTGACGGCCTGTCAACTCGTCTGGGAGGCACTGTGACAGAAACGTTTGATATCGCGATTGTCGGCGCGGGCATCACCGGATGCGCCATCGCGCGGCAGCTCGCGAGGTTTGACCTTTCCATTTGTGTGGTCGAGGCGGCTAACGATATTGCGCTAGGCGCATCAAAAGCCAACGGCGGCCTGGTGCATGCAGGCTACGATCCGGCGCCGGGAACGGTAAAGGCGCAGGTCAACGCCCGTGGTTGCGAGCTATATGGCACGTGGGCCCAGGAGCTGGGCTTTCTGTTCTGCCGAACCGGGTCGATGGTGTTGGGCTTTAACGACGAGGACCGCGCACACCTGGAGCAGCTGAGCAAGAATGGCCTGGCCAACGGCGTGCCCGAGCTATCGATCATTGGCCCCGAGCGCATCCACGAGCTGGAGCCGCGCGCCAGCGCCAATGCAACGTGCGCGTTGTGGTGCCCCTCGACTGGGTTTGTCGACCCGTTTGAGGTTGCCATCGCCGCGCTGGAGAACGCCGTGGCCAACGGGGTGACGTTTATGCGGTCCGCGTCGGTGGAAGCGATTGAAGTCGCGGGCTCGGGCGACAACGCGCGCTTTACGCTGGCGACCCCCGCTGGCAACGTGCGCTGCCGCTACCTGATCAACGCCGCGGGCAACGGTGCCGCGGACATCTCGCACATGGCCGGCGCCGAGGAGTTTCAGATGGTCTGGCGCCAGGGCAACATCGTAGTGCTGGACAAGGAGCCGTGCGCGCTCATGCCGCTCTACCCCGTTCCCACGCCGGTGTCCAAGGGCGTTATCGTCACGGGCACCGTACATGGCAACACCGTGATTACCGCGACGGCCGCCGTGCGCGAGCCAGGCGACACGCAGACCTATGCAAGCGATGTGAACGCGCTGCTGACGGGAGCGCGCAAGCTGGTGCCCGATCTAGACACACGCCGCGTGGTGCGCGCGTTTGCCGGCGGACGTCCGGTCATTCAGGGGACCAACGACTTCTTTATTGGGCAGTCGGACGTGGTTTCGGGACTGTTCCAGGCCGCGGGCATTCAGTCGCCGGGCGTGGCAAGCGCGCCGGCCATTGCCGAGCGCATGGAGCAGGTGCTGCGCGATGCCGGCGTGGCTCTGCGCGAACGGGACGACTGGGACCCTATACGCCGCGCGCCGGACGACTTCGACCGTGCGCCGCTCGCGCGCAAGGAAAAGCTGATTGAGTCCGACCCCGCGTGGGGGCAGATCGTCTGCCGCTGCGAGACGGTGCCCGAGGCCGAGATCGTGGCCGCAATCCGACGCCGCCCGGGCGCGGTTTCGGTCGAGGGCGTCAAGCGCCGCTGCCGTGCCGGCATGGGTCGGTGCCAGAGTGGCTTTTGCCAGAGCCGCGTGGTGGCGATTCTGGCCCGCGAGCTGGGGTGTGACCCCAGCAAGGTGCTGCTGGAGGATGCCGGATCTTGGCTGGTCGAGGGACCGCTGAAGGGGGTGCGCTAGGATGGCGACGTTTGGTATGCGCGACGATCGCGCGGAGACCGGAGCTGTAGCGTCGGTGTCGACGCAGGCGTTCGACGTGGTCGTTATCGGCGGCGGACCTGCCGGCATGGCGGCCGCGCTTTCCGCGCATAAGGCCAGCGCGCGCGTGGCTATCGTGGAGCGCGAGCAGCATCTGGGCGGAATCCTCCGCCAGTGCATCCACCCCGGCTTTGGGCTGTCACACTTTAAGCAGGAGCTCACCGGTCCCGAGTACGCGCAGCGCTTTATCGACCAGGTGTGCGCAACCGACATTGCGCTGTTCCTGGGCAGCATGGTGCTTGGGATTGATTCGGCCGAAGGCGACCCGGGCACGGGCAAGACCGCGGGAGCTACCGCAGTCCATACCGTCACGCTCATGAGCCCCGCCGGCATGCTTCAGCTCACCGGACGGGCGGTTGTCCTTGCCATGGGATGCCGCGAGCGCACGCGCAGCGAGATCAAGATCCCCGGCAGCCGTCCCGCCGGCGTGTTTACGGCGGGCCTGGCGCAGCGATACATCAATATCGAAAACCTCAAGCCCGGCTCGCGTGCCGTCATTTTGGGCTCGGGTGACATCGGGCTTATCATGGCGCGCCGCTGCACGCTCGAGGGGATTTCGGTCGAGGGCGTGTACGAGCTCATGCCGTACGCCAACGGCCTGCGCCGCAATGTGAAGAACTGCCTGAACGACTTTGGCATTCCGCTGCACCTGTCCACCACCGTCACACGTGTGATCGGGCACGACCGCGTGGAAGCCGTCGAGGTAAGCCAAGTCGACGAGCGCCTGGCGCCCATTCCGGGGACCGAGCGCATCGTTCCGTGTGACACACTGCTGCTTTCGGTGGGCTTGATTCCCGAGAATGAGCTTTCGGTTGCCGCGGGCGTAGAGCTTGACCCACGCACGCGCGGCGCCGTGGTGGACCAGAGCCTGCAGACGGGCGTGCCGGGCATCTTTGCCTGCGGCAACGTACTGCACGTGCACGACCTGGCCGACAACGTAACGACCGAGTCCAAGAGGGCTGGCGCAGCTGCAGCGGCGTACGCGCTGGGGACCGACGCGGGCACCGTTCCGAACTGCAAGCTCACCGTCTCCCCTGCCGGCATCGCGGGCTACGCGCTACCGGGACGCATTACGGCTGTGGCGCTCACCAAGCTCAACTTCCGCGTGCGCCGGCCGGTCGATGCCGCCCGCGTGAGGATCTTGGCCGAAGGCGAAGAACTGCTCGCCGGTAAGGTCCGCGCGTTTAAACCGAGCGTCATGGAAAGCTTCCCTCTGCCGGCGAAGGTGATTCAGCGCGCACTCGACCTAGGTGCTAGAGAGATTATTCTGTCTGTCGATCCCATTGAGGAGGCATAGCTCATGAGCACGAACGCGACCGAGACGCTGCAGTTCAACTGCACCACCTGCCCATCCGAATGCCTCCTGACCATAGAGGTAGAGCGTGACGCAGACGGCGCCGTGGTAGAAGTGCGCTCCGTAACCGGCAACAACTGCCCGCGCGGCGATAAATTCGCACATCAGGAGCTCACCTGCCCCATGCGCGTGCTCACCACCACCGTGGCCGTCTCCGGCGGCGACGAAGCCCTGCTCCCCGTGCGCACATCCGAAGCCATCCCGCTGACCCTCCACGCCCAAGCCATGGACCTCATCCGAGGCCTAATCGTCAACGCCCCCATCCGCATGGGCGACGTCGTGCTAGAGAACCTCCTAAACACCAACATCAACCTAATCGCCAGCATGGACATCAACCGAGCCTAAGTAGCTAATTAGGGACGGGGCACTTTTAGCTACTCCACCATCCACCCCGCCCTCCTCCGCAGTTGCGGTGAAATAGTTCCTGATTTCCGCCAAAACCCCGGCATCCAGGAACTATTCCACCGCAACTATCCTTGGAATCGGTATTTAGCTTGTGCCTACTTTAGTGCCATTTCAAAACTATGCCGGATTACGGGGCTGATTCGGAGACCCCCATCCTTGCCGGCACTTTTCGATTTTTGATAAGCCGTCTACCTGCGGTTTTAATTTCGCGACTTTTCCCATGGTCAAGTAATACAGGTCCAGCCCCGTAATCCGCCATACTTGTGAAACCAACCCATTTGGGACGGGCTATATTGACTACTTTTACCTATCAGCTCGCTCAAATGATTTTTCTGGGACGGGGATTAAATAATCATTCGGTGCCGAATGATTATTTAAT